>CACYBC010000223.1 GCA_902772615.1 uncultured Ruminococcus sp. | reverse complement strand
CTGAAAAGGTAGTACCAGAAACCCTCTATCTGCATGTTCTCGCGGCACATGAGCCCGAGGTACACCAGCATGTACAGGCCGACCAGCAGCTGGACCACCCTCCTGGAGTGTTCATACTTCCTTATGTACAGAAACATCCCCAGGGATATGGATATCCCGATGTAGCTGAAGTTGAAAAGATAGAACAGGTTGTCCTTGGCGATCCAAAGCCCGACCGCCACCGCCTCGAATATGCACAGCATCAGCAAGGCGGGCAGATATTTCCTCACAGAGCGCATCGCGGCGCCTCCCCTCATTTCCGTAAGGATAGTATACACAAAAGAGGAACCATATGTAAGAAGGACGGCGGGCTCTGAGGAGCCCGCCGTTTCCCTATCATTCGTTTCCGCTCAGATCGGAGACGTCAGCCCTCTCCGAAGGCTATCTTCCTTCCGGCGGAGCGGTAATCGCTGACCAGCCTGCTCTCGGCATCGAAGACCATGGTGTAATAGTTCTTCTCGTCGAAGGGCTTCCAGGTCCCGATCTGCGGGCAGCTGGGGTCGCCGCTCCTGGCAAAGGCTGCCCAGGAGGCTCCCGCCGCGTCGGACAGCTTCATGGCGTCCACGTAGGTGTCCGCGGTCCATATGCCGGTGGCATAGGCGCCGTTGTCGAAGAAGAAGGGCACGTCCACTCCGTGGATCGCCTTCATGTCATCATAGGGGCCTTCGAAGGCGAATACGTAGTTGTAATAGGGGGCGAATCCCTCTCCGGAGCGGGCGCGGTATCTCATGATGTTGCCCTTGATCCCGCGCTGATCCTGAGTGAAGGCGCAGAAGACGTCCACGGGCTTGATCTCGCCCTTGATCTCGTTCTTCAGCATCTCCTTATAGGTCTCTATGATGCCGGCGGTCCTGTCGGCGGGATACCCGAAGCGCTCGATGGCCTTCGCCACATCCTCGAAGGTGTACGCGAATACCTTCTGGTTCATCAGCGTCATCAGACGGGAGTCATCCTTGGTCCCGCCGTTGATGACGGCGATGTCCTTGCTGAACTCTGAGCCTTCGGCGCCGTCGAAGGGATCGTATACGATGAACTTGCCGTCCCTGACAGACGGGAAGATCAGGTAGTTGGACATGTCGGAAGGATCCCTGGTGGCGTTTATCTCCCTCTGCAGCCTTATGAGCTCGTCCGGAGCCATCTTCTGCAGGTCGTCCACATGCTCCGCGTCGACTCCTATCCTGTCCAGAAACTCCTTGGTTATCGCGGCGCTCCTCTCGTTGGAAGCGGCGCTGAACCCGCCGGACTGGATGATGGCCTTGTGGAAGAGGCCCTTGGCGGAGGGCATGCCCATCAGGGCGCAAACCTTTCCGCCGCCGCCGGACTGTCCGAAGATGGTCACGTTTCCGGGGTCACCGCCGAAGGCGGCGATGTTGTCGTGGATCCACTGCAGCGCCATGACCATGTCCTGGTGGCCGAGGTTGACAGAGTCCTTGTACTTGTCGCCGTATCCCCTCAGATCCACGTAGCCGAATATGGCCAGGCGGTGTCCCACCGTGACGAGCACCACGTCCTGCTTCTTGGCAAGATTGTATCCGTCATGCCAGTCCGCTTCAGCGGCACCGGCGAAGTCGCCGCCGCCGTGCAGCCATACCATTACGGGGCGCATCTTTCCGTCCTCGACTCCCTGAGTCCAGATGTTGACGGCAAGGCAGTCCTCGGTCTGGTCACCCATGCCCATCTCGCTGCTGCGCTCCATCAGCTTCTGCTGCCTGCGGAACATGTCGGTGGTCCTCACCCAGGCATCCTCGACTCCGGGATGGTCGTGCTGCCAGCACTTGGCCACGTAGGTCTGCGCGAGTCTCTCTCCTTCCCAGGGCTCTACCGGCTTGGGAGGCATGAATCTGTTCTCTCCTGAGGTGTCCTGTGCATAGCGGACGCCGAGGAAACGGTACACTCCGTCAATATAGGTTCCGCGGAGCTTACCGGCTTTGGTGGTTACTACGGGTTCTTTTTCCTTAACGATCATAGGTTTCCTCCAAATACGCG
>CACYBC010000222.1 GCA_902772615.1 uncultured Ruminococcus sp. | reverse complement strand
GCCTTCATGAAGTCGGGAAGGGAATTGCCCTCAAAACTGGCATCGTCCAGCCAGAGCTGCACGGTGTCGCCTTCGGCGAGCCTGTCTTCAGGATGACATCTTTTTCCGTTGAGTTTTATCCTTCTTGTCCGGAAGGCTTTGTACATGCCGCTGCGCGGAAGTGAAGGCGCTGTCTTTTCCACGAATCGGGAAAGTCTCATCCCGCTGCTGCGGGAATCTATCACATATTCACGCATGGACATCCTCCTTTCCCGGTCAGAACGGCATATCGCGGCATGCACAATGAAATTGCGGCGATCAGGTAATTAGTATATAATGACAGAAGCCGAAACGCAAAGGCGGAAGCACACACTCGTGTTGTGTGCTTTTTTCCTCAATCCAGTTTCCGGGGTTATAAATGTCAGGCGAAAAATTCAAACTGGTATCGAGTTTCCAGGCCACCGGAGATCAGCCTGAAGCCATAGCGGCCCTCACGGAGGGCGTGCTCAGGGGCGACAGGATGCAGACGCTCAAGGGCGTGACGGGATCGGGAAAGACCTTTACGATGGCGAACATAATCGCCAATGTAAACAGGCCGACACTGGTCCTGGCTCACAACAAGACACTGGCTGCGCAGCTTTGCACGGAATTCCGCGAGTTTTTTCCGGAAAACCGTGTAGAGTACTTTGTTTCGTACTACGATTACTATCAGCCGGAAGCCTACATACCGAACACAGATACCTACATCGAGAAAGACAGCGACATAAACGACGAGATAGACCGCATGAGGCACTCCGCCACATCGGCTCTTTCCGAGCGGGACGACGTGATAATAGTAGCGTCGGTGTCATGCATATACTCTCTCGGAAGCCCTATAGATTACCGCAGCTCAGTCATCTCGCTGCGTCCCGGCATGCATTACGGCAGGGACCAGCTGCTGAGAAAGCTCGTCGAGCTGCAGTATGAGCGCAACGATGTCGGTTTCGAGCGCAACCGCTTCAGGGTCAGGGGGGACGTAGTTGAAGTCTTCCCTGTGTACAGCAGCGACAAGGCGATAAGGATAGAGTTCTTCGGGGATGAGATCGACCGCATATCGGAGATCAGCACGGTCACAGGTACAAAGACCCTCTCGCTTGAGCATGTCGCGATCTTCCCGGCGTCACATTACGTCATCCCCAGAGAAACGCTCCTGGAGAAGCTGGACGAGCTCAGGGAAGAGATGGATGAGAGAGTGGCGTGGTTCAGGTCACAGGGCAAGCTTATAGAAGCCCAGAGGATCGCTCAGAGGACCATGGCGGATATAGAGATGATCACCGAGGTCGGTACCTGCAAGGGCGTCGAGAACTATTCCAGAGTACTGTCCGGCAGGGAACCGGGAAGCGAGCCTTTCACACTTCTCAGTTATTTTCCGGACGACTTCCTGATGTTCATAGATGAGTCCCACGTGAGCCTGCCTCAGCTGAGGGGCATGTACGGAGGAGACTATTCCAGGAAGAAGAACCTGGTCGACTACGGATTCCGCCTGCCTTCGGCGTTCGACAACAGGCCGCTCAAATTCGAGGAAGTCCTCAGACACATAAATCAGGTGATCTTCACCAGCGCCACGCCGGGAGACTTCGAGAGAGAGAACTCCACACAGGTGGTGGAGCAGATCATAAGGCCCACCGGGCTTGTGGATCCCGAGATCTCGGTCAGACCTACGGAGGGACAGATAGACGACCTTCTCAGTGAGATCAACATCCGCGTCGAAAAGAAGGAAAGGGTCCTGGTGACGACTCTCACCAAGAGGATGGCGGAGGATCTTACCGCCTATCTCACGGACAGAGGCGTGAGGGTCCGTTACATGCACTACGACATCGATACCATCGAAAGGATGGAGATCATAAGAGATCTGCGTCTCGGCGAGTTCGACGTTCTGGTCGGCATCAACCTTCTGAGAGAAGGGCTCGACCTGCCGGAGGTATCGCTGGTAGCCATACTGGACGCAGATCAGGAGGGCTTCCTGAGAAGCGAGACGTCTCTTGTGCAGACAATAGGCAGGGCGGCCAGGAACGTGGACGGCACAGTCATCATGTACGCCGATACGGTAACGCCCTCCATGGAGCGCGCCATCGTGGAGACGCAGAGAAGGCGCGAGATACAGACAGCCTACAACGAGGAGCACGGCATAACGCCGAGGAGCATAGAGAAGGAAGTCAGGGATGTCCTTGAGATCAGCAGCAAGGATGTCAGGGACAACTCCGGCAAGAAGCTGAACAAGAAAGAGAAACTTGCATTGATAGAGCAGCTTCAGAAAGACATGAAGCACGCAGCGAAACTGCTTGAGTTTGAATATGCCGCTGAGCTCAGGGATAAGATAGAAGAGCTGAGAAAGGGACTTTGATTTGTCATCTGAATTCATTTCGGTGCGCGGAGCACGCGAACATAATCTCAAAAACGTAAACGTGGATATCCCCAGAGACAAGCTGGTCGTGCTGACCGGCTTGTCAGGATCGGGGAAGTCATCGCTTGCGTTCGATACCATATTCTCCGACGGGCAGCGCAGATATATGGAGAGCCTCTCCAGTTATGCCAGGCAGTTCCTCGGACAGATGGACAAGCCTGACGTGGATTCTATAGAAGGGCTGTCTCCCGCGATATCCATAGACCAGAAGACCACATCGAAGAACCCGAGATCCACGGTCGGCACCGTCACAGAGGTCTACGACTACATGAGACTGCTGTATGCCAATATAGGCATACCTCACTGTCCGGTCTGCGGAAGGGAGATCAAGCAGCAGACGATAGACCAGATGGTGGATTCCGTCATGCTGCTGCAGGATGGCGCGCGCCTTCAGATACTGGCGCCGATAGTCCGTGGCAGGAAGGGCACATATCAAAAGGAGCTTGAATCCGCTCAGAAGAACGGCTACGCGAGAGTGCGCGTGGACGGCACTGTGTACGATCTCGACGAGGAGATCAGGATCGACAAGAACAAAAAGCACAACATCGAGATAGTGGTGGACAGGATCGTAAAGCGGGATGATTCCGCCGGGAGGATCTCCGATTCAATGGAGACGGCTCTCGCTCTGTCCGGCTCGCTGGTAATAGTGACGGTAGAAGGGCAGGAGGACATACTGTTCTCCCAGAGCTATGCCTGTCCGGAACACGGCATAAGCGTGGAGGATCTCAGCCCCCGCATGTTCTCGTTCAACAATCCGTTCGGAGCATGCGAGAAATGCACAGGACTCGGCACATTCATGCACGTCAATCCCGACCTCATAGTGCCGGACAAGTCACTTTCGATCAGAGAAGGTGCGGTCAAGGCATCGGGATGGGGATACAGTGACGGATCCGTAAGCGCCATG
>CACYBC010000221.1 GCA_902772615.1 uncultured Ruminococcus sp. | reverse complement strand
GGGATAAAGGATGTGAGGGCTAAGCTGCAGGAGATACCCGACAGGCTTATGAAACTGATGGCGGGATCCATGAGAGTAAACGGGAAAAGGATCGCATCGGCGTTCAAGTTCAACATGAGCGAAGAAGAGCTCACCCGTCTGATGTCCGCATATTCCTATACGGGAAATCAGAGGTCTTACGGAGGGAATCTTTCAGATCTCGGCTACAGCAGTCCTGATGACCCGTCAGCTATAATCGTTTATCTCAGGGATTTTGAAGGCAAAGAGAACTACATAGATTTCATACAGAGATACAACGAGGAAGCAAAGAATAATAAGGAAGAGGATAAAGTCATAAGATATACCGATATGACCGGCATCCTCATGTCTTCGGTAAAGACCATACTTGATGCAATAACATATGTGCTCATCGCTTTCGTTTCCATTTCACTGGTCGTATCATCGATCATGATCGGAGTCATAACCCTGATCTCGGTTCAGGAGAGAACGAAGGAGATAGGCATACTGAGGGCAATAGGAGCATCCAAACGGAATGTTTCCAGCATGTTCAATGCGGAGACTATGATCATAGGTTTTATGTCGGGGATCATCGGAACGGGTACCACTTATCTGTTGTGCATCCCCATAAATGCCATTCTGCATAAACTGACGGGAATAAAGACACTTTCAGCGGTTCTGCCTTTATGGGTAGCTGCGGCGCTGGTAGTCATAAGTACACTCCTAACGCTGTTCGCGGGGATCATTCCTTCTGCCAGCGCGGCAAAGAAGGACCCGGTAGTGGCGTTGAGGACAGAGTGACAGGAGGAGAATAGAATGGATGAAAAGACAGTAAGCAAAGAACGCGCGGTCGCAGAAGTCAGGAACATGGCCTTTCAGTTTGCAGATCTTTACTTCGCATTCGTAAAAGTACTCAGAGACCGGTATGGCGAGGACGAAGCGTTTGACATAGCGCAGAGAGTGCTCTATATGAGAGCTGTCGAGCGTGCGGAGAAGATGATCAGAAAGGCTGAGGCGGAGGGTACAGCCAGAATACCTGAGAATATCAACAGACTGTCCGACGTCTCATATCTGGGCTGGGACAGCTCGTTCGGCATAGAGACATGTCCGTACGGAGCGCAGTGGAACAAAAGAATAGAGGAAGCGCCTTGGTTCAGACGATTTGCGTCGCTGTACTGTGATGTAACGGATACGACCATAGCTGAAGTATTTACTGCGGACAGTTCCCATAAGCTGTACAGGAACGTCGTGCTCGGAGATGACAGCTGCGAGAGGACATATTATCCTTCCGAAGAGGTGAAGAGCGGAAAAAGGACATACGAGCCGACAACGTAGAGTATAATATAGTAAAATAATACCTAACGTATATTGCGCTGGCCCCTGTCAGGCTTTTATTTGAAGGCTGCGGACATACTGTAGTGTTCTGAGGCCGATATCGTACTATAATAAGGAAAATCATAACAAACTACTGCATAATCGGAGGTAGCCCCATGTCATGCACAACTGTACTGGTAGGAAAGAAAGCCAGTAATGACGGTTCGACTATGATAGCAAGGACAGACGATGGATTCTTTGACGTAAAGAAGATCGTCGTTATCGAACCGTCCAAGCAGCCAAGAAAATACCGCAACGTTATCTCGCATCTTGAGATCGAACTGCCGGATGATCCGCTCAGATACACGGCATCCCCCAGTGTCGACACGAAACGTGGCGTATGGGCGGCAACGGGAATCAATGCCGCAAACGTCGGAATGACTGCTACGGAGACGATCACTTCCAACCCCAGAGTGTTGGCGGCTGATCCTCTTGTTGAGTATCAGAAAGCGAAGAACAGAAGAGAGAAAGACATTCCGGGCGGCATCGGTGAAGAGGATCTGGTTTATATCACTCTTCCTTATATAAAGACAGCCCGCGAGGGAGTCGAGAGGCTCGGAGCTCTTCTGGAGCAGTACGGTACATACGAGACCAACGGCATTGCATTCAATGACGAGAATGAAGTATGGTGGCTCGAGACGATCGGAGGGCACCACTGGATGGCCAGACGCGTACCGGATGAGGCGTGCGCGATCATCCCGAATCAGTTCGGCATGGACGAGTTCGATCTCGACGATGCTTTCGGAAAGAAGAAAGCCCACCTCTGCTCCGCTGACCTCAGAGAATTCATAAAGGACAATCATCTGGACCTCAATCAGAACGGAAGATTCAATCCCAGAGACGTATTCGGTTCCCGTACCGATCAGGACCACATATACAACACTCCCAGAGCCTGGTTCATGGAGAGATATCTTGCGCCATATTCCCACAAATGGGACGGCGAAAATGCAGAGTTCGGACCGGAAAGCGACAATATTCCCTGGATGATCGTTCCCGACAGGAAGGTAGCTGCAGAGGATGTAAAGTATCTGCTTTCTTCCCACTATCAGGGAACACCGTACGATCCCTATTCCGGGCAGGATACAGGCAAGCGCGGTGTTTACCGCTCGATCGGTATCAACAGGACCGGAGTCACTTCGATCTGCCAGATCAGAAGCGATGTTCCGGAAGCTGCAAAAGGAGTGGAGTGGATCTGCTTCGGGTCCACGGCGTTCAGCGCGATGCTGCCCGTCTACACGAACGTCGATGCCATGCCCGCATACCTGAGCAAGGTCTCTCTCGATGTCTCGACAGAGAACTTCTACTGGGCAAGCAGGCTTATCGACGCATTTGCCGATCACAACTATGCCACCAGTATCCAGAATATCGAGAGATACCACAGCGCAGTGGCGACAAAAGGCCGTCAGATAATCCTTGAATATGACAAGAAGCTCGCTGAGTGCGGAGATGCAGCTGTCCTCAAGGAAGCCAACAACAAGCTCAGTGAAATGGCGAAGCAGAAGACGACGGAGACACTCAACAGAGTTCTCATGGACGCCAGCATGCATATGAAGAACGGTTACAACCGCGCGGACAACTGATGACCTGAAATATCCTAAAAACGGAGTGACAGCGAATGAAAGGCATAGCCGTGATCACCGGAGCTTCTGCCGGAATAGGCAGAGAGTTCGTATTCTCAGTGGACAGAAGATATGAGTTCGACGAGATATGGGTAATCGCCAGGAGAGAAGAGAGACTGGAAGAACTTGCTCCGAACTGCAGGAACAGGATCAGGCCGGTGGTTATGGATCTGACAGACAATGTCTCCTTTGACAGATACCGCGATATGCTGGAATCGGAGAAGCCTGACATCAGGATGCTGATCAATTCCGCAGGCTGCGGGGTATTCGGTCCGTTCGAGGAAAAGGATTTGGAAAAACTCACCGGCAGCATCCAGCTCAACTCGGTCGCGCTTACAGCGATATGTCACATAAGTCTTCCGTATATGAAGGAAGGCAGCTGCATCATCAATGTAGGGTCAAATTCCTCATGGCAGCCGGTACCGTATCAGGCTGTTTACGGTGCCAGCAAGAGCTATGTTCTGAGCTTTTCCAGAGCCATAGGAAGAGAACTCAGACCGAGGGGGATACACGTCATGTGCGTTTGTCCCGGATGGATCCGGACGGAATTCCAGGAATATGCCCATCATGACGAGTACATCAGATACGTGGACAAGTGGTACGGACCGGATGAAGTCGCTGAACAGGCGATAAAGGATCTGGAAAAACTTAAGGATGTATCTATCCTCGGGGCACCCGTCCGCAGGCAGGTCAGACTTGTTAAGCATCTGCCGGTGGATCTGGTGATGGACATCTGGTGCAGACAACAGGGTTTTGATACAGCAGACAAAAGGAAACCGTTCGGCAAATGATCAAAGGTTTATAAAAAGGCCGGATCCTCATGGATCCGGCCTTTTGCCGTATGTGATCGTACGATTTCAGTAAAACATGATCCGTCAGGAGCCATGTTCTGTTTTCTTCCTGACTATCCCGAGTTTCTCTCTGAGGGATATCAGCAGAATGGCGGTAAAGAGCCAGACCGCAAGGAACAGGAAGACGGGCTTGAAGCTGCCGGTGCTGTCGAAAACAAATGATATGATCGAGGGAGAAAAGGCAGTGGCAAGACCGCTCAGCATGCTGATCCTGCTGTACTGTACCTCGAACTGCTCTGGATCAAAGATCTCAGCAGAGACAAGCGAATTAGCCACACCGTTCATATACCCGAAGCCCATCAGCAGAGAACCCAGATACAGAAGGAGAGGAACTCCGCTTCCGAAGACAAGGGAGAGCATGCCGACCCCTATGAGTCCCAGGAACAGCTGTATGCTGCGCCAGAGGCCGGCATAGTCGCTGCATAATCCGAAGAGGAGCTTGGCAGACATATTGCCTATCATCAGCACAGAGGTCATCTTGGCACCTATCATGGGATCATATCCGAGAGACGAGGCATACTGCGGAACGTAAGAGACCATCTGTATAGCGAGTCCGGCGACCGTCACGGAACAGAAGATGTACAAATATGTCTTTATTTTAAGCGGTGCATGTTTTGCCGACGGTTTGACCTGAGAAGTACCTTTCACGGCATCAGCCTCCGTTCCTCCGTACGGAAGAGCGCTGACATCGGCCGGATACCGTTCTATCAGAAGAGAGGCGATAAAGACCATGGCAAAAGCAGAGATGCCCAGGATCACTGATGTTTTTCTCCAGCCCACCGACTCGATCAGTCTCCCGGTAAGAGGATTGAAGATCGCGCCGATGACGCCGGACAGCATCATGTACATGCCCATGAACGTGCCGCGGTTCTTAATGAACCAGTTGCGGATGACAGTCGTGGGAAGAAGGACCACAAGACTCGAGGCCAGTCCGTTGAGGATCCCGGAAAAAGCCCACTGCCAGGGCTGTGTATATATAGACATGAGTGAAAAGGACAGTCCCCCGATCAGCCCTATGATGACTGCCAGAAGCTTAATGTTCACGAGAGCAAGTAGCTTTGCAGCGAACAGCAGTGACAGTGTGGATACCAGTCCTTTAAGAGTATAGAAAACTGATACCGAACTGCTGGTATAGCCCTCAGCCTGTATCACACCGTTTATCAGAACCCCGGCACAGTTGAAGATGATGCCCATCATCGAGCCGTACAGAAGCATGCAGCCGGCAAGCACCAGCCATACGCGTTTCGTTTTCATTCTAAATCAGGCGCGGAGACCCGTGACTTCAGTCGTGGGAGGAGCGCCTACCTCCAATTCTTCTTTGTTT
>CACYBC010000220.1 GCA_902772615.1 uncultured Ruminococcus sp. | reverse complement strand
CTCTGGCGGAATATCAGGTCCTCAAGTGTGAAATCATAGTCAAGCCCGATCTGACTTAAGGCCTTGGAAACTTCCGATTTCCTGTCTATCTCAGCCGCGCTGGTGACTTCTCCCGCAAGTACGACATGCTCGTTCTTTATAAGGACTTCGACAGCGACTCTGCTGGCCGGGTCCTTCTCAAGATATGCGTCAAGTATCGTGTCTGCGATGAAGTCGCAGACCTTGTCGGGATGTCCGTTTGATACCTGTTCGCTTGTGAATAATCTCATTTTTTCCTCCGTTCCGCAAAAAGAAAAGCCCGTCAATGACGGGCTGATAAACATTTTGACCCATCATACAAGCTTTGGCACCTTGCCCTTAAGGCAGGTTGCCGTGCGGTCACAGGGCTTGTCCCTCGCGCACTCTCTATAGGCGATGTTGTATATTCTTTTTCGGTCTTTCGGGAAGACACTGCGGTTATTGTATACTAACTTTTTTGTCATTGCAACTGCTTTCGGTGCGGAACCGTCAGTTCCGTATCATTTATTTTTCAGACAATTCTCCCCGAATTCAGCGGTTTTTCTCACAATCTTCACATTCGGCCGATAAACTTTCATCATCCGACAGAAATGAGAATAATAATGAATAACGGACAGCAAATAGATAAATATCCTGTTCAGAAGAATTTCGAACGCCGGGAGAAAAAGTATCCCCTGTCAGGGGAACAGTACAGGGATCTGTTTGAATCCCTTAAGGAACATCTCATCAGGGATGAGTTCGGAAGGACCTCGGTACTGAGCCTGTACTTCGACAGCAAAGACTTTGAACTGCTCAGCAGGTCCGCCGACAAGCCGGTGTACAAGGAGAAATTCAGGATCAGGAGCTACGGCATACCGGACGACAGATCGATGGTGTTTGCCGAGATAAAGAAGAAGTATGACGGCGTCGTTTACAAAAGACGCGTGCAGGGCACTTACCGGCAGATACTGGATCTGTTGGACGGGAAAATGATAACGGACGCCGATACACAGATCCAGAGAGAGATACTCTGGATGAATGAACGGTACGGGCTGTTTCCCGCGGCATTTATAGGATATGACAGGGACGCATACACGAGTCCGGCTGACCCGGGCTTCAGGCTGACCTTCGATTCCGGACTGAGATACAGACTAGATGAGCTTGACCTGAGGAAAGGAGACAGGGGAATGCCTCTGCGCGACCCGGGCTTCAGGATCATGGAGGTCAAGGCTCCGGGAAACATGCCGCTGTGGTTCACTCAGATCCTGTCGGATAAAAAGATATATTCCGGGTCCTTCAGCAAGATAGGGACCTGCTACGAAGAAATTATTATTCCCACTCTTTTGACAGAAAGGAGCGGATACAGGAGGGAAAGAGATGTTTAACAGTATATTTTCAGGCGGCGCTACAGCGGCCGGGATCCTGCTCATGCTGGTCTCCGCAGCGACGCTGGGGATACTCAATTCGCTGGTGTTCTCGTTCAGAACGGTGCAGTCCAGGAGCTTTGCAGTGATGCTGACGCTGCTCCCGATGGTCTCGGCGGTGATCATATTCACAGTCAATGACAACCTGGGAGTGGGAGTGGCGGTCGCAGGTGCATTCACCCTGGTAAGATTCCGTTCAGTCGCCGGAAACGGCAGGGAGATGCTGGCAATCTTCGCATCGATGGCGATAGGCATGCTGCTCGGCATGGGATACATCGCCTTTGCAGCAATAGTTTTCTTTGCGATCGCAGCCATGTTCATAGGGATCACTGCCACGGGGTTCGGCGAAAAGAGAGAAGTCAGGACGCTGACTGTACGCGTGCCAGAGGACCTCGACTACGACGGCCTCTTCGACGACATCCTCGACAGATATACTTCCATACGGCAGCTTGAAAAGGTCAGGACCGCAAATATGGGAACAGTATACGAACTCACATACTCCGTCGCCATGAAGGACATCGGCAGATCCAAACAGATGATCGATGAGATAAGGGTAAGGAACGGGAATCTCAATGTCAGCATAAGTTCATATGGCGAACATGAAAGCATCTGATGCAGGAGTAGTCTCATGAAGACTGGAAGGATAATAGCCATCTTTGCGTTGATACTGATACTTGCCGCAGCGGCGGTCTATACCGCGCTGTTCGGAAGTCCCCTTAAGAAGGATGGGAATGCGCCTGGATCTCAGCAGACTCTGATCACGGAACCGGAGGACGGCAGTGTCACGGCGCAGATCACACTGCAGGGCGGTTCCGCGGCAGTCAGTGGCAGGGGTGCGCAAGCAGCCGGCAGCACGGTGAACATCACCGGCGCCGGCACATACCGCATCTCCGGAGAGCTCACGGAAGGCCGGATCACAGTGGACTCGGATGATGACGGGACGGTGGTGCTGGTACTGGAAGGCGTGGATATCACGAATACTTCAGGACCTGCGATACTGGTGGAGAACAGCAAAGGACTTCTTATCCACCTGGAAGAAGGGACTGTAAACAGGCTCGTCAGCGGAAAAGAGACCGCGATCACGGCAGACGCGGCCGACAGCGCAGCGACAGGCGGAGCGCTCATGCTCAGAGACGATGCGGTCCTCAGCGGCGGGGGCACGCTGGAGGTGTACGGTTATATAAACAACGGAATACATTGCAGCAATGACCTGCAGATCGAGTCCGGCACTGTCAGGGTCACGGCAGTCAACAATGGCATCAAGGGCAAGGATTCCCTCACCGTCAACGGCGGAACGATAGACATCGAGTCTGGCGGCGACGGACTGAAATCTGACGGCGATGAAGACGGCAACACCGGCATCCTGACAGTAAACGGAGGAACGGTAACTGTCAGGAGCCATGACGAAGGACTCAAGGCGACCGGCCGCATCGAGCTCTTAGGAGGAGACATAACGCTGGACTGCGGCGATGACGGCATCAACTGCGACGGCGACATCCTGATCGGCGGTTCTGCTCTGAAGGTCAGCTGCGCTGATGACGGAATTCACGCCGACGGCAGCGTGACGGTGAATTCGGGCATCGTTACTGTCAGCAGATCCACGGAAGGAGTGGAAGGCAGAAACATAACCGTCAACGGCGGGACCGTCAGTGTCACCTCATCGGATGACGGATTCAACTGCACGAACGGAGGAGGCTCTCAGTTCGGCTGGGGGATGAAGGGCAGGGCGGACAGCGCAGACCTTCCTTCCCTTACGATAAACGGAGGCACGGTCTATGTGAACGCCCAGGGTGACGGACTCGACTCGAACGGGGATCTGGTCATCAACGGCGGGTACATCATCGTCGACGGACCTTCCGGAAACGGAAACGGCTCACTGGACTCCGGCACTGAGAGCGGAGGCACGCTCACGGTCAACGGAGGAACGCTGCTGTGTGTGGGATCCGTTGGAATGGCCGAGATACCCGGCAGCGGCAGCAGGCAGACAGTATTTTCATATAACGCACAATTCAGTGCCGGGACTGCAGTCAGGATCCTAAGCAGCGGCGGTGACATACTGATGGATCATGTGACTGCCAAGAGCGGCGGAAACATCATCTTCTCTTCGCCGGATCTGGTCATGGACGGGGAATACGTCCTGCAGGTAGCGGATGCGTCTTATGATATAATCATCACAGATACTGTAACGGTCTACGGACAGATGGGCGGCTTCGGCGGCCAGGCTGGTCCCGGAGGACCCGGCGGTCAGGGCGGCCCGGGCGGTTTCGGAGGCCCGGGAGGGCCGGGAGACCATGGCGGACAGGGATTCCCCGGCAAGCCCGGCGGAACATGACCGGCATCCGGATGACGCGGCGCAGCTTCGGAGGATACGATGAAGATAGTGATCTGCATAGACGAAGATCTCGGTTATTCATTCAATAAAAGAAGACAGTCAAGAGACAAGAAGATGCGTGAGCATATGCTCGGTGTCCTCCGCGGGGAGGGCGCCGGGCTTTTTGTCAATGCTTATTCGGCGAAGTCGCTGCAGTCGGACGGATTGCTGAGCGGGGAAGTGACGGTCGTCAGCGGACCCGGCGTAGGGGAGGATGAGTTCCTCGCGGCCGCCGAGAAAGAGAACGGATGGGCCTTTGTGGAGAACACCGATATAACAGGTTATCTCGACAGGATAGACGAGATGATCGTCTATCACTGGAACAGGCTTTACCTGTCTGACCTGAAGCTTCCCGCCAGTTTTCTTAAGGGATTCAGGACCGTGACAAAGGAGCAGTTCAGCGGCACTTCCCACGACAGCATGCATTACACTCGCATGGTCAGGATACGCCGCAGGACAGGCAGGAAGAACAAAGGCAGCCGCGGAACGGCAAACGGAGAGAACAGATGATCAGGAACAGGATCTTATCGATAATCAGCGCGGTCGTGCTGATTCTGGCACTGACCGCCGGAATCGCATTCAGGGCTTTCAGTTCCCGGGACCCGGAACCTGAGATGCTGGACGGGCCCGGCTCGGTGGTGATGCCGGAGGATTCGCAGCCGCAGGGACCGGAAGAGCCTGAGATAACGGAACCACAGAGTCCGGTAATCGCGATACCCGAGTCTGCGGGGGCGGCTGAGGGAAACGGCAGCGGGCCCGCGCCTCAGGCACCGGAACTGACATGGATAGAGGGACTTGAGATCCCGGAGTACTCCGGTCAGGCATATGTCGCAATAAACGGCAACGTTCCTTTCTTCGATACCGAAGCGATCGCTCCTGTGTCATATGAGATCTATTACCAGCTGGATGACCTCGGCAGATGCACGCTTGCCGATGCCGTGGTGGGACAGGATATAATGGCCAGCGGCAAAAGAGGAAGCATCAGCGAGATCAAGCCGACCGGCTGGCATACCGAGAGATACTCGTTCGTGGACGGAGAGGCTCTCTATAACAGATGCCACCTCATAGCTCATTACCTGACGGGAGAGGATGCGAATCCCCGGAATCTGGTGACCGGGACCCGCTATATGAACACTGCGGGGATGAATGCGCTTGAGAACATGGTGGGGGACTATATAAAGGAGACAGGAAACCATGTCAGGTACAGGGTCACGCCTGTCTGGACGGGAGACAACCTCATCTGCGACGGACTGCTTGTGGAGGCGTGGAGCGTGGAGGACGGCGGTGAGGACATCTGTTTCTGCATCTACGCATACAACGTGCAGCCGGGGATCGTCATCGATTACCTGACAGGTGACAACTATGCCACAGACGGCGAGAAGCCGAAGGATCAGAATTCCGAGCCGTCATACGCCAAATATCTCCTGGAGGAGGATGTGACGGGGACCTATGTTCTCAACACCAAGAAGAAAAAGTTCCACCGCCCCGACTGTCAGGGAGTGAACGACATCGCCCCTGAGAACAGGGAGGAATACACAGGCAGCAGGAACGGTCTGGTGGAAGAGGGATATGTTCCATGCGGAGGATGCAATCCCTGACATACAGCTGATTGGATATGAACGCCCGGCTCACGCCGGGTGTTTTAAAATGCGGTTGCCGTTGTATAATATACGCATCAGAAAAAGGAGAATAGCATCATGGCAGAGAAAAAGAAGAAAGGATTGATCGGGCTTGCGGAAAAACTTGGTTTCATGGGATTCTCGGCTTCCACGAACATCGTGTTCAACTTCAAGAGCACATATTACAAGTATTTCCTGACCAGTGTCCTGCTCATAGATCCTCTGGCGGTATCCAACATGGTCCTGATAGGTACCATCTGGGATATAGTCAATGACCCGCTCCTCGGCGTGTGGGCGAACAACATCAAATTCAGGTCCGGTGAAAAAGTCAGACCATGGCTTCTGTGGGTCGCCATACCGTATGCGCTGGGGTTCGTGTTTCTGTTCTGCGATTTCGGAGTGAGCGAGCGGTGGGACATCATACTTGGTCTGGTGATCTTCTTCCTGTATGAGATCGCCAATACTTTCAGGGGAATACCCTACAACGGAATGGGAGGACTCGCTTCCGGACTCGACGAGGACAGGAAAGCCATAAACTCCTTCAGGTCTCTCGGCGCGTGCATCGGATCCGGCGTTGGCGCCGTGGCAGTTCCGATGATCGTGAAGATGTTCGGAGGTCTTAAGGATCACAAGGTCATCAATTCCAGCGATGCCGGCGCGGTGTTCAAAGGCGCATGCTTCATGGGAGTGCTGATAGTGGCCGGATGCCTGCTGCATTACTTCACCACGAAGGAACGCATCAAGCAGACCAGCGAGGACGAAGAGGATCTCGGCATCATAGAGACTTACAGGATGCTGCTGAAGTGCAAGTCATGGGTCCGGAACATGCTGTACGTCATGTTCTACGGCGTGAGTACCTGCCTTATGACCTCGGCGATCACCTATTACTGCGCATATGTGCTGAATGACAGTTCGAAGTCGACTCCCATCATGGCGGCATATCTGGTGTTCTCCATCATATTCTCGCTGGTGACTCCAAAGATCGACAGCCTGCTCGGAAGAAAGAAGACCATGGCGCTGGCGGCTCTCATCCAGATCATCGGCAAGATACCCTTCATCCTCAATCCCACCAGCGTGGTGAACGCGTATATCAATGCCATCTCTGCAGGTATGGGACTTACGATGACCTTCATCATGTTCAACGTCAACCGCAACAATATCTCCGATATAGTTGAGGTGATCAACGGAAGGAGACTGGACACTATGGTGTCCACCGGAGACAGCCTGGTCTCCAAGATCGCTGAGGCAGCTGTCGACAAGCTGTTCCTTGTAGCGCTCGTCGCCTCCGGGTTCAATGCCTCGCTCGCGGATCAGGGCGTGGTTCAGAATCCTTCCACCCAGAAGACGATCTGCGCGCTGCTGGGATGGATCCCGGCGCTCGTGGCTGTCGCACTGATGATAGTCGCTCTGACCATAGACACACAGAAGGAATACCGCGAAGTAACGCTCGCGGCAGGAAAGGAGACGGAATGATCAATCCTCATGCGCTGCTCACTGATCCTGAGCAGATAAAGACCGTAGAGAGCATTAAGCGTGTGGATGAGGAGGGTTACCTCTACCACATGGACTGTACATATGATTACTACGATATTCCGCAGCAGTTCATGGCAATGTTTAATCCCGGATGCTCGGCTTTCATAACCAGAAATCTGGAAGGCGACATGCTGTACTGCCGCAACTACGACTACAGCCATTACCCTTACAACCAGAAAAAGAATCTCAGGACCGGCGTCAATGTCATAGTGGAAGGACGCAATCCAAATGCCAGATACCGGACGCTGAACGTCTCCGATGCGTTCTGGCTTGATTACCGCAATGGTTCTCTTTACAAGGGTGTCCCGGATGACGGGAAGACCGATCTATCCACCTTCATCATGTGCCCGTACATCTGTATGGACGGAATGAACGAGAAGGGGCTTGCCGTCTCTATCCTTGCCCTCTCCGTCGAGTGCGAGTGGCAGGAGATACCGTTCGAGAGTTATAAAGAGAAACTTGACGAGAACAAGCACAATTTCTCCTTCGAGGAGCCGGGCGAGGAGCCGAGTCCTTACCAGAAGAGGGCCGGTCATGGCTCGGTCGCCGTCAACGAGAAGGACGGCAAGGCATGGATCGCAAGCCAGAGACTCATCAGAACGAACCGGGAAGGCAGACAGACCGTGCCTCATACAGTGCTGATGAGGAATATGCTGGACAGATGCGCGAGCACGGAAGAGGCGGTGGCCTTTGCGGACATGTTCAACATCATGGGGTCGATGCCCGGAGCCGACTATCATATCTTCGTGGCGGACAAGAGCGGAGATGCCAGAGTGCTGGAGTGGGTCGGGGATGACATGACCGTCACGAAGATAGACCATGTCACCAACCATTATGTCTCCAAGCACGATCCCTTCGGAGATGAGTGCGGCAGGGATGAGTGTCTCAAGGCGGGGCTGTTCAGGACCGCAGGTGCAGGCATGAGGGAAGATTTCCTGATGAACTTGCTGGGCCTTGTCATCCAGGATCCCACCAACGGCACTGACATGGGAAAGACGCAGTACACCTGCATATACAACCTGACCAAGGGGACGCTGAGGATATTCTCCTTCGGCGATCTTTCAAAGGGCTGGGACTACAGCCTCTGAGAATATGGTAAACAATAAATCCCGGAAGACCGTGTGAGGGTCATCCGGGATTTTCATGTATTTAGGGAGGTCGGTCAGATCACAACAAGACCGTACCTGATGATAAGCGGCGCAAGCTCTTCACTGCAGAGCGGACCGGTATAGGCCGCCCTGCCCTGGAAGACCCTGAGAGCGGCCTCCAGTATCGCAGGATCGCTGCTGCGGAAGCATACCGGGTTCCTGAACCTCCACTGAACAGACTCAAGTTCAGCGATATCGGCGTCATCGAGATCTATGCCCATCATCCCGTTCTTCCCGAATCCGGAAGCGTCGGCTCGCAGATCTTTCCCGCACGGGATGAATCTCTCCGGCGCGGCTCCTTTTTCAATGCGGAACACATTCCTTTCGACCGAGAGGAAGAGATCATCATGTCTGTCTTTATCCGGAAGAGCAGTGCCTTTAAGGGCAGAAGCGAGAGCACTGATGTGAGATGCGTCGGTGCCGCAGCATCCTCCGAAGGCCTTGACTCCCGCGGAGATCATCTCCGGGATCAGTTTTACGAATGCATCCGGGGGACAGTCATATACCGTGTTCCCGTCCACTGTCTTCGGGATGCCGGCGTTCGGCTTTGCGAGAAGGGGAACATCGGCATAATCAGACAGCCTTTTCAGCTGCGGGACCATATCGTCAGGACCGTATGAGCAGTTGAGACCGAATATGTCCGCTCCCATCGACTGAAGTGTGACGCATGCCGCTGCCACGTCGGCTCCGGTCATCGTCCTCCCGTTTTTGTCGCATGTGAAACTCACCATAACAGGTTTGTTGCTGACATCATGTACCGCTAGAATCGCAGCCCTCGCGTCTGCGACGGAAGAGATCGTCTCGATGACGAACAGGTCAACACCGGCTTTTTCCAGAGCGGAAGCCTGCTCGAGGTAAGTATCGTATATCTCTTCGAAATGATCATGTGCCATTGATGGAATGAAGAGATTGGACGGAGCGAGGTCTCCTGCGACATAAACACCGTCCCCTGCGACCTCTCTGGACAGCGCAGCCAGCCTCAGGTTGAAGTCAGCGACACTGTCACGCAGTCCGTATTTTTCCATCTTGACTCTGTTTGCGCCGAATGTGGGAGTGTAGATCACCCGCGAGCCTGCGTCGATGTATGAGCTCTGAATGTCGCGGATCGCTTCCGGATGAAGCAGCGACCATTCCTCACTGCTTATCTCGCCGGTATAGCCTCTCTTGATGAGCTCGGTGCCCATGGCACCGTCCAGTATCAGCGGAAACTCAAATCTCATTCTGTTCCTCCTGCCCCGGATAGCTGAAGTTCCTGTCCTCAGCCAGAGCTGTCCTGTATTTTCTTATGTAATACTTTGCCATATCTAGATTCTGTTCTGACCAGTTTCCGCACTGTTCAGGCGCTGCTCCTGGGATATCACCCTCAAAGGAGAGGATGAAATCGCACATCTCCAGCACTGAAGGGCAGATGTCCTGAGACTCCAGGTCTCCGAACATGACCAGATAGAATCCGGTACGGCATCCCATGGGACCGAAATACACGACATCATCCTTTACGGGGCTGTTTCTCATGAATGTAGCTCCCAGATGCTCTATCGTGTGTACCGCAGGCATGTCCATAACAGGTTCTCTGTTTGGCATGGTGATCCTCAGATCGAACGTAGTGACTACCGTTCCGTTTTTCCTGTCCTTGCGCGAGACATAGAGCCCCGGCATCAGACGGATGTGATCTACTGTGAAACTGGCTATAGTATCCATTCAATGATTCTCGCTTTCCATATCGTCTTTGGAAATTATAAACCCCCGGGACGCTCTGTGGAAATAGCTTTATTTGCCCGGACGGGACCGGCGGAATTATAATCTATGTATATTAACGACAATAGGCGAGGTGGATGAGATGCGAACAGAAAGATTCGATCTAAACAGAGACGGTTCTGCCAGACTGATGGTGGATATCTATGACGAGAAGCCTGCCGTAGGCAAGGCTCCCGCGCTTATCTATGTGCCCGGCGGAGCTTTCATGATGTGTGTGGAGACAGACCGCGGTGAGATCGCCTCCAGACTCGTGGAGAGGGGATTCCGCGTGTCCTGCACATATGTATATCCTGTGGGAAGAGCATACAGGTTCCCTCAGGTGACCATCGATCTTATGAAAGCCATAAAGCTGGTCAGGGACCACAGCGAAGAGTGGTCCGTGGATCCCGACAGAATAGTCATAGGGGGCGGCTCCGCCGGAGCCTTCATATGCATGACATGCGGCAACCTGTGGAACAGGTCTGATCTGATGCAGGCTGCGGGATGCACCGGGGAAGAGGGGAAGCCAAACGCCATGGTGCTCGGCTTCGGCCCGATGTACTGCGGACAGCAGACCGACGATGCGCAGCTGACATATGTCGCCAACGGAGATCTGGTAGGAGAGCAGACTCCTCCTGCGTTCTTCCATCATGCGAGGAAGGATTCGCTGGTTTCCGTATACCAGACCATAGCTATGGTGGAAATGATGGAACGCCGCAAGAGACCATTCGGAGTGTATATCTCATCCAACGGCGACCACGGATCCACCAGTTCCCAGAACAGGTTCCTTGAGCGGGACGGGACCGCGTCTCCCTGCGTGGATGACTGGTTCGAGGGATGCTGGCAGTTCCTGCAGAACGAACTCGGCATGAAACAGGATGTAAAGCCGAGAGAGCCCATGCCGATGCCCCCGCTCACATGCGAACTGCCCATCGTTCCGGAAGGCAGCGTGCCCACGAAGCCCGAGGATATGCCTTTCGGTCAGGCAGATAACCTGCACATGCCGTTCAGCACCAGGTTCTGGGATATTGACTGTGATACTTATGAATAAATCGGAAGGCTCCGCCATGATGCAAAACGTCGTCTGATAATGTAGAATTAATATAGAAACAGAATTAATAACGGAGGTATGACTCAATGGCTTGGAATTCCTTTAACACAGCGGACTATGAAGGCATCATGTCCGAGACCATCGTTATTGACGGATTCAATAACGATAAGATCCGTGTCTATTATTCCCGCCCCATGGGATCCGGTCCCTATCCCGGAATAGTCCTGATCCCTCATATGCCCGGCTGGGATGAGTGGCTCAGAGAGACTGCGAATCGCTTCAGCCGCCACGGCTATGCTGTTGCATGCCCGAACATCTATGAACGCGTAGGACACGGCACACCCACCGAGATCAGCGCGAAGGCGAGAGAGACCGGCATCGTGACCGACGAGACGGTCATGGGAGACACGGCGGCATCCCTCAGCTTCCTGAAGTGCCAGACCAACTCCAACGGCAAGACCGGCGTCATCGGAATGTGCTCCGGCGGACGCCACACCTTCCTCGCGGCCTGCACGGTCCCCGGATTTGACTGCGCAGTAGACTGCTGGGGCGGAGTGACCAATCCCGGCGGAGATGTCCCCGGTGTGCCGTCACCTATCGACTATGCTCCGCAGCTCAACATACCGCTGCTCGGCATCTTCGGCAACGAGGACAGATGGCCCAGCAAGGAGGCAGTCGACGACATGGAGAAGGTCCTGACAGACCTCGGAAAGGACTTTGAGTTCCACAGGTATGACGGTGCCGGACACGGCATCTGGTACTACGACAAACCGATGTACCGCCAGGAGCAGGCGATGGATTCCTGGGAGAAAGCCCTGGCATTCTTTGACAAGCATCTAAAAACATAATGGCTTCCAGAAACACTGAGCCTTTCGCGATCATCGCGAAGCCGGTGGGTTCGAGATGCAACCTCAGGTGCAGGTACTGTTATTACCTTGAAAAAGGCAAGTACTCCACCCATGAAGTCCAGAACAGGATGAGCAATACCCTGCTGGAACGTCTCATTCGCCAGACCATAGAAGCAAGCCCCGGCCCCGTGGTGTCATTTACCTGGCACGGCGGCGAGCCTGCGCTTGCAGGGCTGGAATTCTATGAGAAGGTGGTCTACTACGAGAAGAGGTATCTGCCCAGAGGGTGGCAGGTCTGGAACAATCTTCAGACGAACGGCACGCTCCTCACAGAGGAGTGGTGCCGTTTCCTCAGGGACAACCGGTTCGACATAGGAGTGAGCATCGACGGTACGGAACTTGTCCATGACAGAAACAGGCTCGATATCGGCGGTCATCCTACTTATGCAAAAGTGACGGAATCCATAAAAAGACTGCAGAAGTACGGCATCAATCCGGACCTGTTGTGCACAGTGACATCCGATTCGGCGTCATATCCCGTTGAGACATACAGGGCGCTGAGAGACCTGGGCACCGAGTGGATCCAGTTCATCCCTGTCATCGTCAGACTGCCGGACGGAACCATGACGAGAGAGTCGGTGACGCCTGAAGCCTACGGAAGATTCCTCTGTGAGATCTTTGATGAATGGGTCACGAATGACCTTGGGAAGACAGACGTGCAGCTCTTTGCCGAGACATCCAGAGTCTGGGCCGGCGGCGAACCTTCCCTCTGCTGGATGACCGGAACCTGCGGAAGGGTATTGGTGGTCGAGGAGGACGGCGGCATCTATTCCTGCGATCACTTCGTCGACACGGATCACAGGCTTGGGACACTTCCTTCCACAAGGCTGGAGGATGCGTTGACCAGTCAGTTTCAGCATGATTTCGGACAGTCCAAACGCACCGCTCTGACGGCGGAGTGCAGGCAGTGCCCGTATCTCGACGCCTGCGGAGGAGGATGCCTCAAAGACCGCTTTGCCAGGTCATCCGACGGCGAAGACGGCATGTATTATCTCTGCAGCGGACTCAGACAGTTTTTTTCCCATGCAAAGCCTGTGATCGAGAGGATGATGGATATGAGCCGCAGGAGAATGAGCCCTGATTCGATAATGAAAGAACTTAAGAAAGAGAATAAAGATGGTTAATCTCTATATAGTCAGACACGGGGAGACAGTCAACAACGTGCTGAGGGTCATCCAGGGATGGGCGAACAGCGCCTTGACGGAAAAAGGCATCGCTCAGGCGGTAGCAGACGGAAAGATGCTCGAGAACGTTCATTTCGACTCCGCATGGGCGAGCGAACTGAAGCGCCAGCAGGAGACAGCCCAGCTGATACTGGACCAGAACAAGACCGGGAGCGTCCCCGAGATCAGCATCGACAACGGACTCAAGGAGCTGAGTTACGGGAAATATGACGGCCTTAGCTATGTGCTCCTTAACGAGGGCATCGGAAAAGCCACCGGCATATACGACTACAGGGAATACCGCAGCAAAGTCGGCAACATGGTGTTTGCGGATGTCATGGCATCCACGGATGAGACCGGAGCGGCGGAGACCTGCGAGGTACTGCAGACCAGGATGATGAATACCATAAACAGGATCTGCAGAGAAACTGAGGAAGCGGGCGGCGGAAATGTCCTCATGGTCAGTTCCGGAGCATCAATGGGACTGCTCATGCCGATCCTTGACAAGGTCAACGGAGACAAGGCATACGTCAACAACGGCGGAGTCGTTTCCATCAGGTATGAGAACGGTGAGTACGAAGTGCTCTGGATAAGGGATCCCGAACTCTGAACGCCGGATAAAGAACAAAGATAAAGCCCGAAGGACATGTCCTTCGGGCTTT
>CACYBC010000219.1 GCA_902772615.1 uncultured Ruminococcus sp. | reverse complement strand
ACTGGGCAGGAAGGCATACCGACTCTCCGGCACAAGGGAGAGCGGAGACTTCAAACACCTGATCACAGCGGTCACAGATTCAGACATCCTCCACAGCAGGGCAAAGGAACACGGGGGCACCGTGACCGCATTTCTTGCGGGAGTTATGCTGCAGACCATCATGGAGATGCAGGCTGCAGAGGTCCGGGAAGACCGGGAAAAACCCGTAAGGATCACCATACCGGTCAATATGAGGAAGCTGTTCGGCAGCAGGACGCTTCGCAACTTCGTTCTGACCCTCAATCTCGGAGTCGACCCGAGGACCGGCCCATATACTCTGGATGAGCTCATCGGGAATCTCACTCATCAGCTGGCTCTCAAGGCTACGAAGCAGAACATGGCTGCGGAAATAGCCTCGAATGTGAGCCTGCAGAAGAATCCGTTCATCCGGATAGTACCGATAGATCTTAAACACATATTCATGAGGATCGGGTACTCCTCCTTCGGCGAACAGCTGGGCTGCATCAACATCTCAAACCTCGGGATCGTCGATTGCCCCGATCAGCTTAAGGAATATATCGACAGGATCGAATTCATAATAGGGACCCAGCGTACCTATCCGAACAACTGCTCCGTCTCAACGTTCAACGGAAAGACGTTCATCAACCTGATCCGCAATACCAGAAGCTCCGAACTGGAGCGTCTTTTCATCACGAAGCTGGTCGATCTGGGAATTCCCATCTCTGTTGAAAGCAACGATATAGGAGGATCTGAATAGCAATGTACTGCGTCAAGTGCGGAGTAAAACTTGAGGAAGGAACGGAGAAGTGTCCGCTCTGCGGCACTCCCGTATGGAATCCGGAAGGTCTCTCCGCTGAATCCACATATAATGCCGGTCGCATGCCTGAGAAGACATCTGACCGCGATCCCGTGGCAATGCTTCTTACAATCCTTACCGTGTTGGCCGCAGCAGCGGTGACCGCCGTCTGCTTCGTAATTTACGGGAATCTGGGATGGGGTGACATCGTTCTTGCTTCCCTGCTGCTCTTTTTTGTCATCGCTGTACTGCCGCTTTGGTTCAGAAACCCGAATCCTGTGATATTCCTCCCCGTTGACACGGTCGCCATTGAACTCTTCCTGCTGTTCATATGTCTCCGAACGGGAGGTCACTGGTTCATGTCCTTCGCTTTCCCCTGTGTCGGGATCATGGGCCTGATAGGCACCGCGTCGGCCGCGCTGCTCAAATATCTCAGGAAAGGCAGATACATAGTCATAGGAGGCCTTCAGATAGCGCTCGGCGCCTTCTGCATTCTGCTGGAGTTCTTCCAGCACATCACTTTTGACACGGACATGTTCAGATGGTCGCTGTTCGCCACCATCGCACTGTTCGTCACTGGTTCGTTCCTTATCTGCGTTGGCCTGATCCGCCCTCTGCGCGAATTCGTCAACAGAGTGTTCTTCATATAACAGACTCACCGAGGTGCATAAAAATGAAAAAAGTACTCAAGCGCGTATCCCCCGAATCCCACGGGATCTCGTCCGCAAGGACCGAACAGCTGCTCAGGGAACTTCATTCCCTGGGAAATGAGGTCCACGGCTTCATCATGGCCGTGGGCGACGAGATCATCTGCGAATCCTTCACGGAGCCGTACGGTCCCAATATCCCCCACTCCTGCCACAGTCTCGGAAAGAGCTATACAGCTACTGCTCTCGGGATGGCGGTCACCGAAGGTCTGCTCTCAGTGGAAGACCTGCTGGTTGACATCTTTGCCGACGAGATAAAGGGATTCGGCATCGAAGTCAAGCCCGGCATGGAGAAGGTCCGCGTCAGGGATCTTCTGAGCATGTCATCCGGCACCAAGGGAATGCCCCGGCTCAACGATACCTGGCTGGAGAACTTTCTCGGCAGCGAGATCGAACATGAACCGGGCACCACTTTCCTCTACAATACCACCGGGGCATCCGTAATCGGTGCCATAGTCGAGAAGGTCACTGGAAGAGATATGGTCACATATCTCAGAGAGACCCTGTTCGGCGAGATGGGCATAGATGATGACGAGATCATATGGCAGAAATTCTCTGACGGACGCACCGCAGAGCCCGGTCTCTGCGCCACCACGGAAGCGAACCTTCGACTCGGCATGCTGTACGCGAACGGCGGCAAAGCTTTCGGAAAGCAGCTGATCGATCCCGATTGGATGAGAGAAGCAACGAGCCTCCAGGTGGAGAACGGACCGGTACATGGCGCCGACAACTCGTCTGCCGGATACGGATGGCAGCTGTGGCTCAACACCACTCCCGGAATGTTCCGCTTTGACGGCGGCCAGGGACAGCTGTGCATAATCTGGCCCGAGAAGAACTCAGTCGCCGCGATACATCAGTCCGGCCGCGATCCGGAAGGCTGCAACAACTGCATACTTGCCATACAGCACTATATGGAGGAGATCTCGGACGAGAGACTTCCGGAAGATCCCGCCGCCCTGAAATCGCTCAGAGATTATGCCTCCGGCAGAAGGATAGAACCTCTTCCCGCATCTGCGGTCCCGGAAGGATCTGAGGAGCTTTTCGGAACCTATTACCTCACGGAAGGGTCCTTCGTTCCCTTCATCGAAGTCGCGCCGGGAAACACCGACTTCTGGTATCTTTTCCATGATCGCTCCATAAATCCCGAGACTGTCACAGTCGATATCCGTCCCAAGAACGATGCCGTCATGCTGACCCTCAACCGCGACAGGAAGTTCCTCTGCGGACTGGACGGCAGATGGACTCTGCAGGATGTGGTCAACCCGCTGAAGGGGCTTACAAAAGTCGCATGCTGCGCCGAGTTCAATGAAGACGGCTCGCTGCACGTCATAATCAAGTGGCTCAACGGCTGGTCCGTATCCGACGTACTGATCCGCAAGGGAGACCGTCCGGGAGATCTGCTGCTCACCAACACCAAGGACATGCTCCACGAGTATCTGCCGCCCGTTGTACATGAGTGCAAAGGCAGAAAAGTTAGGCTCTGAGAGATATCCGCAACACAAAGCCCGAAGGACATGTCCTTCGGGCTTTATCTTTGTTCTTTATCCGGCGTTCAGAGTTCGGGATCCCTTATCCAGAGCACTTCGT
>CACYBC010000218.1 GCA_902772615.1 uncultured Ruminococcus sp. | reverse complement strand
CGGCACGATTTCATTGATCTTTTCGCCGATATATATGGCTTCTTCTTTTGTCAGATCCTCAATTCTGTAATCCATTTATTCTTCTCCTCAAAACCAGATTTGTCCATTGTCTTCATCTGTTCTTCAGATAGTCCGCATTCTTCGGCTCATACGGAACTAAAATGAAATCTTTCTTTTGGTGGTACAAACAGCATACAGTTTCCACATGTTTTGTTCTGGGAAACAGATCAAACGGTTTTACCTTTTGTATCACAAATCCTCTTTCACAGAGATACTTCAGGTCTCTGGCAAGCGTGGAAGGATTGCATGAGACCATGACTATCCTGTCCGTTCCGCTGTTTGCCATAGCTTCCAGAACTTCCTCTGAACATCCTTTTCTGGGAGGATCAGTGATTATTACATCTGCCACAACCCCCTGTTCCAGCAATTCTCTTATCTTCCCAGAATCTCCGCAGATGAATTCTGCCTTATCATAATTCATTGTTTTAGCAGCTGCTCTTGCGCTTTCGATCGATTTTGCAGTTGTCTCTATACCGTATAATCTGGTACCGGCACTGCAGCATGAAAGACCTATGGTGCCGGTTCCGCAATACAGATCTATCACTGTCTGGTCATTACCGATGCCGCCGTACTCTTTTACACAGTTGTACAGATTCTCCGTGGAATCATGATTGATCTGGAAAAATGTATCGTACGTTATCTCCGCCGGGACTCCGCAGAGTTCATCGTCGATATGACCCTCGCCGAATACTATCCTGTGATCAGCTGTCAGTATACCGTTTCCGGGCCTGCTGTTCCTGTTGATGACGATGGTCTTCAGTTCAGGGTATTCAGCTGTAAGTCTTGCAGTGAATTCCGTCTCATTCCGGAGCTTACCGCTGAAGCATATGATACAGAGAAGTATCGATCCGTCCATACTGCTTCGCCTCAGCAGAAGATGCCGGATGTTTCCCTTTCCGGTCTTTTCGTCGTATGCTGACTCATTCAGTTCAGTCAGCGCATCACAAGCGGAAACCGCGATCCGGTTCATGATGGAAGGCTGCAGGAGGCACGAATCAGATATATCTATAGCCCGGTGCGACCTCTGATAATAAAAACAGGGCACGAGCCGCCCGCCGATCTCTGAAACTGGAAACTGGACCTTATTTCTGTAACCGTCGACATCGGGAGACGGCACGATATCATCGACAGAGACTGAAAGTCCTCCGATGCGTCTCAGCGCTTCTTCGACAAAAGACTGTTTTGCCCTGAGTTCAGCCTCGTATGTGATATGGCGGAAACAGCAGCCTCCGCATTTGCCGTAATAAGGACAATCGCTCTCTGCCCTGTCCCGGGACGGAGTTATGATCTTCTCGATGATGCCGTACGCGAAAGACCGCATCACTTTGACGATCCTGACATCAAGAACATCTCCTGAAGCTGTGAACGGCACAAATACCGCCTGTCCTTCGTATCTTCCTACTCCGTTTCCGTCATTTGAAAGATCAGTGATCGTTAGTCTGATAATCTCGTTCTTCTTCAGCATGTGTTAATCCGTAAAAAAGCAGATTTTGGAAAGGCCTCTCGCATCCGGAGAGGCCTTTTATACTATTGGTTTTTCTGTATCTCGCTTATCACCTGGACAAAGGAATCTATGTCGCGGAAGTCCTTGTATACCGAGGCGAACCTTACATAAGCCACCTTATCGAGATTCCTGAGTTCCTCCATGACCAGTTCTCCTACTACCTGGGAAGAGACTTCAGTGTCCAGCCTGTTCTGCAGGGACTTCTCTATCCTGTCGCAGACTTCATTCAGTTGTTCATTGGATACCGGCCGTTTCTCACATGCTTTCAGCATGCTTCTCAGGACCTTCTCCCTGTCGTAAAGTTCCCTGAATCCGTTCTTCTTTATGACCACCACAGGAGAAGACTCGATCGCCTCATATGTCGTGAAACGTTTTCCGCACTCGATACATTCACGTCTTCTTCTGATCCTGAGATCATCCAGTGACGGACGCGAGTCTATTACCTTTGTATCGGCAGCGCCGCAATACGGACACTTCATTGTTTTCTCCTATTTCTTTTTCAGAACAGAACCGGAACTACAAGGGCAGATACTGCCAGTGAAGGGATCACAGCTGCTGCTGAAACGAGGATGATATTCAGGCAATCAGGAAGGCTGGCAAGGCATCCCGCTCCGGCACCGACTGCCAGAACTGCTGCCGCATAGATCAGGGCTGTTATTGCGAATCTTCTGTTTGATGAGATCATATCTTCAGTTTCGCGGACTGATGCAGCATTCAGCACGACAGAAGTGGATGCGGCAAGGCTGAGGACCGTAAACAGCACCACGGAACTGCCTTCCCTGCAGCCGGCCAGCTTCTCGAAAAGAAGGCTGGAAAGAAGCGAAAGTACGGCCGCAACGAGCCATCTCAGCGAATAAGCAGACCGCTTTGTGATCGTAAAGTACAGAGCTATCGCCACGAAAGCGGCAGCGGCGACCAGCAGTGCAGCTGTGTAATAAGAGCTCTTTGAACGGCTGGAGGCATAATCGAAATGATCGACTGCCTCTATCTTGAGTTCGGGATATGTATTGTTGAGTACCGTCTTGACTTTCTCAGCGTCTGCTGAGAAATGCTCAGGTGAAACGATCAGTATCTCCGGATATCCGTGGGAATAGTTTCTGGTAACTCCAACTGTGAAAGAAGCATCGATGACCTCAGAGAGTTTCTGATGGAGGAGTTCCCTGTCGATGGAATCTAAATCGTAATCATATGGTGCAGTTGCAACAAGGACCGTCTGTCCGTCTGTTTCCACGGAAGGTCTGAAACCTCCGGTCAGGATCACAGCCAGAAGGCCGGCAACACTGAGCAGCACTGCTACTGCAAAGCAGACAAGCTTTACATTTTTCTTCATGCGGAAACACCTCCGTAGAGTTTTTCGTCATTGAGTTTCCTTGTCGATGCCATGGATTTGATCAGGCATGCGCTTCCGAGGATCATGCATACATATCCGGCAGCTGCGAACAGCGATGCGGTCAGCAGCACTTCGTACAGCGGATACAGCCAGCTGACTGTATAGGAGAGGATATCAATGACAGCTGTCACCGCGATCAGCACTGCAAGCAGCACCGCGCCGCGCTTTTCCGCAGCGGAGAAAGTCTCTCTTGCCGCTCTGAACGGAGTTGAACTGCCGAGGGATCTATTAAACCTGTCGAGCAGCGACAGCATCACGAAAGCAAAGAACGCTGTTACAGCTGCCAGTACACACAGTTTTGTTTTCGTCACATACAATCCGAGATCCGAAGCCAGTCCGCCGGAGAGGATGGCGCATGCCGCGCCGCAGTATCCGGCCATTCCGACAGCCGCTCCAAGGCCTGCAAGTCTGTTCCTGATAATCGCGACTGCCGCAAATACTGCCGCTTCGGCAAGTATTATGGCCAGCGCGCCGTTGAACTTAACCGTATTGTCGGGATCGGAAAGATTATACACATAAGCGCCGGTCAGCTGAAAAGGCAGTTCTCCGGTTTCAGCGATGATCCTCAGTCCGATATAACCGTCGATCTGTTCGTCTGAATACACAAGGCTGCCGGAGGGAATGACACCGTTCTTTATAACTGTGTTGAAGGTCCTGCCGGTGATCATGGTATCATCGAGCCATACCGAGAAATATTTATCGGAAGTCTTGTCGGACTTCATGACTTCTTCCGTATGCTTCCTTATGGACTCCCTGGATTCTCCGCCGAACTTGATGTCGCAGATGTACGACGTGCTGGTGCTGCTGTCATCGACAGAGAACGATACGCTCTTGATGTCCTTGCCTTCAGCGATCACGCTCTCGGCGGTAACGCCGGCGGGTTTTCCGTCATCGTCCTTCTCGTTCCCGGGACGGACTGTGATCCTTCCGATCCTGCCGAGATAACTGTAAAGGATATTGGGGTCGTATGATGTCCTTGAAGTGTATGCGGCTTCCACCGCAAACACCGACATATTCGTATCGTAATAAACGTTCGCATCCTGTATGCCGTATGCGTTCAGGCGTTTCTGCAGTACTCCGCAGATATGCGATATCTCCTTGTCGGAGAGTTCAGTTCCCTCGGGGCACAGATAAGTGACCAGGATACCGTTTCCCAATCCGGTACCGACCGATGAGTCCTTAACGCTGTATGAGACCGCTGTTCTGACATCCCCGTACTCACTGTAGATACCGGTGATACCGATGACGAGAGCAAAGATAAAGATGACTGCAGTGATCACAGCCAAAAACCTAGGGTATTTGTTCATTGATATTATCAAACCTCCAAAGGAGTATTGTTTTCCAACGCGGAAATGAGCGAACAGATGCTCAGGAGCTCAGCCGCCTTTTTCAGGTCATCGACAGAGGGAAATGTAGGCGCTATGCGGATGTAGCTGTCCGACGGATCTACGCCGTACGGGAACCCTGCTCCGGCGGGAGTCAGTTTCACTCCGGCATCGGCGCACATGGCTACGACGCGCTTTGCTCCTCCGTATCTCAGCCTGAAGCATATGAAGTATCCGCCTCTCGGCTTGCTCCATTCGGCTATGTCATAACTGCCCAGAAACTCTTCGAAAGTATCCTCCACTGCCTCGAACTTTGGCAGCAGCATGCTTCCGAACCTGTCCATCCTCTCGCGGACCGTCTTAAGATCTCTGAGGACCCTGACATGCCTGAGCTGATTGATCTTGTCATGGGTGATGAACTGCATGGCCATGACCTTCTTTGCCAGTTCCAGATTCTCATCTCCGAAGGAGACGCAGCATATCCCACCTCCCGCGAACGTCATCTTGCTCGTGGAGGCAAATATCACGGGTCTCTCGGGATGTCCGGCTCTGACGCACTCATCAAAGAATGACGGTATCTCCGCAGGGACTCCATACAGGTCATGGACGACATATGCGTCGTCATACATCACAACGAAGTCCGGTGCCTTGGCCTGCATGCCTGCAAGCCTCTTCACCGTCTCGTCGGAATATACGTCTCCGGTATAGTTCGAATAGACCGGCACACAGATCATTCCCTTGACTGAGGCATCATCTGCCACGATCTTTTCGACGATATCCATGTCGGGTCCGTGTCCGGTGAACGGTACGGTGATCATCTCTATGCCGAAATGCTCGAGGATCTTGTAGTGCCTGTCATATCCGGGTACCGGGCAGACGAACTTTACATGCTTCTCTTTTCCCCAGGGCCGGGGACTCCCCGCAAGCCCGTGGGTCACGGCGCGGGATATGGTGTCATACATCAGGTTGAGAGACGAAGTCCCTCCGATGATTATGTTGTCTGCAGGCACCTGGATCAGCTGGGAGAAAAGCTCTCTCGCTTCCTTCAGTCCAAACGGAACGCCGTAGTTCCTGCAGTCCGTCCCGTCTTCCGAAATGCAGTCATCGGGGTCCGTCACCGCGTTGAGTATGTCGCTGTTGAGCGACAGCTGCTCCTTGGGAGGGTTTCCGCGGGACATGTCGAGACTGATGCCGGAAGACCGGAATGCTTCATATTTCTCACGCAGTCCGGAAAGGAGCTCCTCTCTGCGTTCGCTTGATAGTTCAGTTATTCTCATTGGCACCTGCTCAGCGATCAAAGTGTACCGAAAGTGCGGGGATACAGCTGCACGTCTCTGATGTTGTTTATCCCTGTCACATACATCAGGAAGCGCTCAAATCCCAGTCCGAAGCCGGCATGTTTGGTCGATCCGAAACGTCTCAGGTCAAGATACTGCTGATAGCTGCTCAGATCCATACCGAGTTCCTGCATCCTTGCGATGAGGACGTCGGTGCGCTCCTCACGCTGGCTTCCTCCGACGAGCTCACCGATACCAGGCACCAGAAGGTCCGCTGCTGCGACAGTCTTTCCGTCCTCGTTGAGGCGCATGTAGAAAGCCTTGATCTCCTTGGGATAATCGGTGACGAACACCGGACAGTCATAGATCTTTTCAGTGAGGTATCTCTCGTGCTCAGACTGCAGATCGCAGCCCCAGAACACCTTGTATTCAAACTCATCGTTGTGCGGCTCAAGCAGTTCCACCGCTTTCGTATAAGGAAGTCTCACGAATTCGCTGGACACTACCTTGGTGAGCTTTTCGATGAGGTTTTTATCAAAGAACCTGTTGAAGAACTGCAGCTCATCGGGGCAGTTCTCGAGCAGATACGACACGCAGTACTTGACCATGGCCTCAGCCGTGTTCATATAATCGTTGAGGTCCGAGAAAGCCATCTCCGGCTCTATCATCCAGAACTCGGCTGCATGACGCGTGGTGTTCGATCTCTCTGCGCGGAACGTGGGTCCGAAGGTGTAGATCTTTCCGAAAGCCTGTGCCATGCTCTCCCCTTCCAGCTGTCCCGAGACAGTCAGATGGGTCTCTCTTCCGAAGAAATCCTGTGTGTAGTCGATCTTGCCCTGATCGTCTCTGGGAAGGTCGTCGAGATCGAGAGCGGTTACCTGGAACATCGCTCCGGCTCCTTCCGCATCACTGCCCGTAATGAGCGGTGTGTGGACATACACGAAGCCGTTGTCATGGAAGAATCTGTGTATGGCATAAGCCGTCTCGCTTCTTACACGGAACGCGGCACCGAACGTATTTGTCCTTGCGCGCAGATGAGGATACTGCCTGAGATACTCAGTGCTCATCTTGTTCTTCTGAAGAGGATATCCATCTTCCACGCCGCCGATTATCTCTGCCTCATCAGCGTTCACTTCGAACGGCTGTTTCGCGCCGGGCGTGACCAGAAGCTGTCCGCTCACCAGAACGGAAGCTCCTATCGGAGCATTGGCAAGGATCTTGTAATTGTCTGCGGAGAACTTATTGGCCTCTATAATGACCTGCAGGTTCTTAAAGCAGCTGCCGTCATTTATCTCCAGGAAAGCAAGATTCTTGCTTTCACGGGATGTTTTTACCCAGCCTGCGACCTGTACGGGAAAATCCTCTTTCGGGTCGAGTCTGAACAGTTCAGCGATCTCAGTTCTCTTCATGGACATACTCCTCTTTATAAACATATAAATGAATTTTACTACCAAAAGGGTTATCTTACAATAAGACTTTTAATCCGATTGACAAGAGAAATGAGCGTTGATATAATAGTCAACACTTAACCAAAACAGGTATGGAGAAGTCGCCTAGTTTGGTCGAGGGCGCACGACTGGAAATCGTGTAAACCCCAAAAGGGTTTCGAGGGTTCGAATCCCTCCTT
>CACYBC010000217.1 GCA_902772615.1 uncultured Ruminococcus sp. | reverse complement strand
CTAAAGAAAGACCTGACCTTATGCAGTACTAATAGAAACATGCTGATCCGGAACTGATGGAAGGTCCTGTAAAAAGCCCGGGCTGTCGAGCCCGGGCTTCATGCGTATCAATTGTACTGCCTTTTTATCTTGTTGGTCGATGTCTTGGGGAACGGGTCTTTCCTTATCTCAACGCGCGTAACATTCTTGTACATCGGAAGTATGGACAGCTTCTTCTGAATGTCAGACAGGACTTCAGATTCATCGTGAGGCTCGCTGAGGTAAACTTCCGCGTCGAGGGACGTCTCATCGCCTTTTTCGTTTTTGTGACCCTTGACGATCACTTCTTCTACATAAGGAATATCCTGGATATATCCTTCGATCTCCTCCGGATAGATGTTTTTGCCGTTGCTTAAGACGATGATGTTTTTCTTCCTTCCGGTGATGACGAGGCGTTCCTTCTTGTTGAGGTATCCATAGTCTCCGGTGGAGAACCATCCGTCTTCGGTGAGGACTTCGGCGGTCTTCTCCGGCTGCTTGTAGTACCCGAGCATTACGGTGTCACCCTTGACCAGGATCTCACCTATGCCTTCTTCATTGGGCTCATCGATCCTGATCTGGGTACAGGGAAGAGGATATCCGACGGTATCATATGTCAGAGATTTCTCATCGTTTACGGAGACCAGAGGAGAACATTCCGTGATCCCATAGCCGCCGATGAGGTTGATGCCGATATCATCAAAGAACTTGCCGATCTCAGGGCGTATCGGTGCGCCGCCGCAAATGATCTTGACAAGATCTCCGCCAAAGACGCTTCTGAGCGTCTTAAAGAGGACAGGCCTCAGATCGATGCCGATCTTCCGCATGGATTTTGAGAGGATGACAGCTCCGTTGAACGTCTTTTCCTTGCCCTGCTGCTTGATGTTCTTGACGATGCTGGAATACATGAATTCCGCGATCGCAGGAACGATAAAGATCTGAGTGGGCTTGTACTCCTGAAGATCCTTAACGATCCTTTTCAGAGAACTGTTTATACAAAGGGTATTTGCCTCATATATGCATCCGAGCACATCCAGAACACCTTCATATGTGTGGTGGTACGGCAGGACGGAGAGGCTCTTTCCGAAAATCTGAGTGACATGAAGTGCATTGACCAGAACGGAGATCAGGTTATGCTCTGTGAGCATGACGCCCTTGGCGATCCCCGTGGTGCCGGAAGTGTAGACCATAAGCTTAAGCTCGTTCTCATCCGATTTGAGAGAGTCATATTCTTTTCTGCTCAGGCCGGCCCCATGCTGGAGCAGTTTCTTATAGGACCTGATGTTACCATCGTCTTCTTCGACAGAGAAGCCTATGAAGCACTTGATCCCCTTGAGGGCATCCATATTCTCGCGGACCCACGACTCATATTTTCCGCTGAAGAACAGAACGGATGCATCACTTTCAGTAAGAACATGGATCTTGTCGGCGGTGGGGAGGTCCTTGTCGACCGGAACAAAAACACCGGCGCTTTTGAGCACTGTCAGATAAGCACAGATCCAGTCGAAACTGTTCTCGCCTATACATGCGACATGCGCATCACCATATCCCATCTCGGTCAGAGCAGCTCCAAGATTCTCCGTGATCTCATTAAACTCACTGAATGAAACGTGGATTATCTCGTTGGAACTGCTGTCTCTGAACTGATATGCATCATCGTCGGGATGTTCTTTGACAGTGTTCTCCAACATTTCCCTGATGGAGGAAGAGACCCTTGGGTTATATCTGTATTTCTTGCTCATATCAAACTACCTTTCGAGACCGTACTGTCGTCAGTCATCATAAACATCGCTGTCTCCGATGTACTCAACATCAAGAAGCGACTTGCAGTAGACTGCAGTGAGAACAGCGATGCTGAGAGCGGCAAATGCGACGCTGGAAGTGACGGCTATCGCGACTGCGGCGCCGACTTTACTATCTTTCTCCTGTTTTTTTGAAAAAAGAGACTTTTTCACCATTAACGCTCCTTTCTGTCTAAGCATCTTATTTTCTCATATGGGACGAAAAAAGGCAAGTTTGGGGCGGAACGCACGTATGTTCCGTGCAGGTGTTCCAAATGCCGGATCAAAGTAAGTATAATAGAATCAGGAACAAAAAGGAGGAAAGGATCATGGCTTTCACATTCGGAAGAGGCAAGACCGCACTAAGAACGGCACAGACGGAATACGGGACAGTCAGAGGAACGGAAGGAAACAATCCAAAATTCACTGTTTTCAAGGGAATACCATATGCAGCTCCTCCGGTAGGAGATCTCAGATGGAGGTTCCCGCAGCCGCATGAGAAGTGGGACGGAATAAGAGACTGCGTCGAGTTCGGCAATGCATGCTATCAGTTTATGGGAAGGAGCGACGATCTCCGAGACAGTGAAGACTGTCTGTATCTCAATGTATATACTCCGGCTGCAAACGATGAAGAGATGCTTCCCGTGCTGATGTTTATCCCCGGAGGAGCCTTCATGGGAGGCGCATCCAACAGACCGCAGTATGACGGCGAAGGATTCTGCAAAAGAGGCGTCGTCGTGGTCACGATAAACTACAGGACCGGACCTCTCGGCATGCTCGTGCACCGCGACATGGAAAAGGAAAATCCTTACGGAAGCGCAGGAAACATCTATTACCTGGACCAGATATTTGCGCTGAAATGGGTGAGGAGAAACATAAAGAATTTCGGAGGGGATCCTGACAGGATCACTCTGATGGGTCACTCATCCGGTGCGGTCGCTGCAACGGCACTGGCATGTACGCCTCTTACCGAAGGGGATCTGGCGGGGTGCGTAATCGAGAGCGCCCCTGTCACGCATGACATGATGGATCCGAACGACGGACCGGAGTCTTCTCCGTTCTGGATGCCTAAAGAAGAAGCATACAGAAGAGGAGACATGTTTGCGGAGGCAGCGGGCTGCAGGACTCTTGATGAGATGAGAAAACTATCCTGCGAGGAACTTGGTGAGATCTACCGCAAGATGCCGGGATATCTCTGTTTCTTCCGCGGAGTCATAGACGGATATGTGTTCCCCGAGGATCCCTGTGATGTATATATATCCGGAAGACATCATGACATACCATATCTTGTCGGAGGAGCGGGAGACGAAGGCGCGCTGACCACCACGTTCTCACGCAGCGCAGTGCTGACAAGAGAAAAGGTTCAGGAGTATTCAAGAAAGTTCGGCGATAAAGCTGATGAATTCGTTAGATTCTGCGAAGGGATCACGGATACTGACATGGCGACCGCCATGACTGATGCCAATATCTACAGGGCACGTATGTTTGCGGAGACGCAGCTGAGCAACCACATGAGACCCGCGTACGTATACTGCAACATCAGAAGGGCTCCCGGTGATTTCCAGGGTGCGTATCACGGATTTGAACACTGGTATGTTTTCCAGACTCTGGACAGAGACTGGAGACAGTACGCGGCGAGTGACTATGAGCTGTCAAACAAGATGGCAGAGTACTGGGCGAACTTCGTAAAGAACGGGGATCCCAACGGACCGGAACTTCCGGAATGGACACCGTATACTGCCGACAGCAGGAAGAGCATGATGTTTGACACGTCACCCTGGATGGGAGAGAGGAAGCTGCCTGTGTTCCAGCAGTATAAGCTCGACTATTTCCTGGATAAGTATAAAGACGGCTTCAGGAAAGCATGATCCGGATGCAGGCAGATTGCCATTCAGCATCAGCAGACTTATAATTTAGTCACAAATCAACTTCCCGGAAAGCACCGGGAATCATAATGAATATTGATTAAGACAGGAGAAAAAACATGGCAAACATAGCACATGCATTTCTTGGCCTGACCGGTCAGGAGATCGATTGGCTGGAGATCCCGTGGGAAGGTGAGGCTCCCGCGATTGACCAGGTATGTCTGGAAGGACCTGCCGTGTCGACGGAACACATCGCTTATCTCAAGGAAAGCAGAGGAGTCGCTCCAGGGGACGTCAAGTCTGTCGAAGTAAAAGACGGAGTCCTCCACATCGAGGTCGTGCCCTCCACCAATAAAGCTGTATGGACACTGGTCGTCGGTGACAAGAAGATCGGACAGAGCGAGTTTGAAGTTAAGACCCGCACGATGGACGATAAATTTGCAAAGGTAGTAGAAGGCCGTCTTATGTACCGCCTCTATACACCAGAGAACGCCACGACCCCCCGCCCCATGATCCTCTTCCTCCACGGCGGCGGAAACGGCGGTTATGAAGACGGCGAAGGCAAGAGAGACAATGAAAAGCAGCTTACCGCTGACTACGGTCCGGTAAACTTCGCTGAAGACTACCCGGATCTGTATGTTCTTGCTCCGATGTGCGTGGAAGAGCGCCGCGACTTCTCCAACATCAGCGCGCGCAGCCTGAACAACAGGTTCGAGAACAGCGATTTCTCAAAGGATCCCAGATACGGATGGTCCAGATATTATCTCGGACTGGTCTGTGACCTGATCAGAAGAATGATCAGCGAAGGAAAAGTGGATCCCAAGAGAGTCTATGTGACCGGCATGTCCATGGGCGGCGCGGGAACGGTAAGAGCTATGTCGGTGGGATCCGACCTGTTTGCGGCTGCTGTTCCGGTCTGTCCCTCAATGACGCCCGAGACTTTCACGATACTGAAATCCATCAGGCGTCCGATCTGGGTGACATCCGCATATATTGACCACACCCTTTATCGCCATAAATACCTCGTCGATGCTGTCATGAACATGAGGGATAACGGCAACGACAACGCACACCTTACACTCTTCTCACCTGAAGATCTCGAGAAGTATGATGTTTCCATCACACCGAATCTTATGCAGGCAGAGAACTACGGAAAGCTCTTCCGTCAGAACCACTGGAGCTGGGTGCCTACATACAAGAACGAATACGGTATCATGTCCTGGCTCCTGAATCAGACGAAAGAAGACTGACAGTCTGGAATATCCCGGAAAACGGAAAGCGGCGAAGCAGTATGCTTCGCCGCTGTTTGCGCCTGAAGGAACTATTTTGCAGAGAAAGGAACATTAGGATGGGCTATTCCGCAGAGTTCATTATTTCTGGGTAATAGTGCATATGCTATACTTATATCGCCGGAAAGCGAGACCCTAAAGAGAATTTCCGGGACAGATCAGAAGAGGAGGGACCTCCATGAAGATCAAGTGTGAATACTGCGGATGCTATTATTCGGATGTCAATACTAACTGCCCGAACTGCGGCGCACCCAACATAAACACTCAGCGGGCCGGTAAAGGCGTCCCGAGGACCATTGAGGAACTCAAGGCATTCTGCTCAAGGTATAACGTGCCTGTCGATAAGCTCAGGTTTTTCATTGGAGAGGATTACAGACAGCCCAAAGCGTTCGGTATCTACAGGGATGCTGACGGGGAATATGTGGTATACAAGAACAAGGCGGACGGCTCTAGAGCAGTCAGATACAGGGGAACAGACGAAGAATATGCCGTAAACGAACTGTATCAGAAACTCAAGAGCGAGTTTGCCAACAGAAGGAATGCGGAAGCAAGAGCAGCGGCACAGAGAAGTTCCGGCAGGACGGTCTCTGCGATGCCCCGCGGAAGGAGGAATCTCAAGGGCTGCCGTTCAGCGTTCGTCATCCTCGCCGTGATGTTCACGATATGGATTATTCTCGCTGTGGTGGGGATAATGATAGGTACCCACTCCCACACGCCGTCTACCGGATATTACAGCTACGGTGGAAACACGTACTATAACTATCACGATGACTGGTATTACTATGATCCGGGATACGGCTGGTATCCCACGGATGTGGACAGCTATCTCAGCAGCAACTACGATGACTATTATCAGTCCTACTCGTATGATTCCGATTATGGCGTATCGGATTTTTACGACAGCGACTACTACGATCCATATGATTACAGTTCCGACTGGGATGACGACTGGGACAGCAGCTCAGACTGGGATAATGACTGGGATGACTGGGACAGCGGTTCCGACTGGGATTCAGGTTCTGACTGGGATTCGGGTTCCGACTGGGACAGCGGTTCTGACTGGGACAGTGATTGGTAATTGACTGAGAATAAAAGAAAGTCTGCAGTTCTGCAGACTTTCTTTATTTATATAAAGATCAGAGGATCTTACCTTCCGTGAAGTGAGAGGCTTTACCATTCGGACCGTATCCGTACACATCCTGATACCTTACATACAGGATAACGCAGACCAGGAATGTCAGGAATTCCGACATGGCGAAGGTCCACCAGAAGCCGTCCAGACCGAAGAATTTCGTCATAAGGATAACGGTGAGATTTGAGAATATCACGTTCTCTGTCACAGAGATCGCGGCAGAGACCCGTGTGTTCTGCACGCCGGTGAACAGGTCCTGAATGACGATCACCAGCCCGAAGAACGGGAATGTCGGAGCCGCGGCGCTGAGTCCTTTGAGCACCATGGCTCTGAGAGTCGGATCGGCATCTTCCTTGAGGTAAAGTTTGACAAGGTGACCTTTTCCAAGAAGATACAGCGATACAGTCAGCGCGGCAAGCGCGAGGACCAGAGTCGCATACTGCTTAATTATGCGTCTTATCCTCTCGGGCTTCCTTTCACCGTATGCGAAACTGAGCATGGGGCTTATCGAAGACGAAACTCCGAAGAAGGCAGACATGAAGATGAACTGCATGCTGTTGACGATGCTGTTCGCGGACAGAGCCATCTCGCTCGCTTCTGCAACAAGCACTTTATTGATAACAAGACTGTTTATGCCGAGAGCCGCAGAAGTGACCATGTGGGGAAATCCGAGCTTGACCGTACGGAGCAGAAGATCACCGAAATGGCGGGTAGGCTTTCCGAAGCCGATCTCGCATTTTTTGCCGGAGTAGAAGAAGAATCCGAATATGAGAACGGCGGCCGTGCCGCACATGTTGGCCAGTGCCGGACCGTGCATGCCCAATCCGAGCTTGACTATGAACAGCCAGTCAAACACGATGTTGAAGACGGCAGAAGTGAGGGTCGTGATCAT
>CACYBC010000216.1 GCA_902772615.1 uncultured Ruminococcus sp. | reverse complement strand
TTTGGCAGTGCGGGTCTGCAGCAACAGGAAACACCTCCTTTTGATAGGATCTCACAGATTCATTCTATCAAGGACATTGTCCCTAAAAACGGACAATGGAAAGTGTTTCAATACTTTAAACAACGGTATTCATTTTTAATTTGCAGAACACAGAAGAATTGGAGGCAGGCGCTCCTCCCACGACTGAAGTCACGGGTCTCCGCGCCTGATTTAGAATGAAGAGTACTGTTTAATTTCAAATCTGCCGTCCTGACCTCGTCAGGATGACCGAACTGCACAAAGGCAATGGTTCGGTAATCATCCGGAAATCCTACAACAGTTCCGTGCAGACTTTATTTCTCGCTGCCGGGCATGAGAGCTGTTTTAAGAAGTTCAGTCGTAAATGGGGTGAGCCTTGCAGAGAGCGCTTACGCGATCGATGATCTCATCCTTCTTGTCATCGTATCTTGCCGCGGTCAGATAGATAAGTTCGGCAACTTCACGCATATCATCTTCGTTGAAGCCTCTGGTCGTGACGGCAGGAGTACCGACTCTCAAACCGCTGGTGACGGATGCTTTCTGGGGATCGTTCGGTATAGCGTTTTTGTTTGCTGTGATCCTTACGGAGTCCAGCCTGTGCTGCATATCAATCCCGGTGACTCCCATAGGCCTCAGATCGATAAGGGACATGTGGTTATCAGTGCCGCCTGTAACAAGACTGAAGCCTTTCTCGAGAAGCGCCTCAGCCAGGGCTTTGGAATTGCGCACTATCTGATGCTGGTATTCTGCAAATTCAGGAGTAAGAGCTTCGCGGAAGCAAACGGCCTTTCCAGCAATGACGTGTTCCAGAGGTCCGCCCTGCATCCCGGGGAATATCGCGTGATCTATCTTTTTGGCAAATTCTTTTCTTGCAAGGATCATTCCTCCCCTTGGCCCGCGGAGGGTCTTGTGTGTGGTGGAGGTAACAACGTCAGCATAAGGTATCGGACTCGGATGGTCACCGGAAGCAACGAGGCCAGCTATGTGAGCCATATCCACCATGAACAAAGCTCCGTTGTCATGTGCTATCTTTCCGATGCGCTCGAAATCGATGATGCGGGGATAGGCACTTGCTCCTGCTACGACCAGTTTGGGCTTTTCTTCAGAGATCATCTTCTCGAGAAGGTCATAATCGATTAGTCCGGTGTCGGAGTCTGTCCCATACTGAGTGAAATCATAAAGTCTTCCGGAGGCGTTCGCGGGAGCGCCGTGTGTGAGGTGTCCGCCTGCTGAGAGGCTGAGTCCGAATACTTTGTCGCCGGGTTTGATTATTGCCCAGTATGCGGCAAGATTCGCCTGGGCTCCGGAGTGCGGCTGTACGTTGGCATATTCCGCCCCGAAGAGCTCCTTTGCCCTCTCGATCGCCAGTGTCTCGACTTCGTCGACGTAGTCGCAACCGCCGTAGTAGCGGTTGCCGGGGTATCCTTCCGCGTATTTGTTTGTCAGAACAGTACCCATCGCGGCGATGACCGCAGGTGAGACGATGTTCTCGGAAGCTATAAGTTCGATATTGCCTTTTTGTCTGTCAAGCTCCTTCTGTATAGACTGAGCTACCTCGGGATCCGTTTTAGCCACAATGGAGATGCCTTCATCAAGAAAATTCAATGTATAAGCTCCTTTCTGCAGGGACAGTCCAGTTTTTATCAATAATATAGTTATTATATTAAACATGTAACTATAAATCGACAACAAAGACACGAGGAGAATGACAACCAGTGAACACAGTGTAAGTGTTTAGTTATTATCGACGCTGATACTGTTGCTGCAAACAGATAAATACAGGAAATACCTTTTCTATTTCGTGGCAGGACAGATATAATTATGATATTAAGAACAATAATGCTGGCGCCGTGAGGATGCCGGACTACAGAGAGGCGGCGGGCCGTAAGGTCGCTGATATCAGATGGAAAAGAAATATACATGGGTCGATGTGTTCCGTATAGCGGTACCGATCTTCGTGGAACAGATACTGCGGTCTCTCATGGGGACAGTTAACACTTTCATGCTCAGCAAGGTCTCGGACAGTGCTTCCGCAGCGGTAGGTGTGGCGAGTCAGGTACTGAACGTAGTCATTATTGCTTCCTTCATGATGTCTTCCGGAACCGCTATCATTGAGAATCAGCTTCTCGGTGCGGGAAAGAACAGGGAAGCTGGCAAGATTATGATGAACACTTACGCGGTCACAGCCGGACTGGGCTTGCTGGTAAGTATCCTGACGATGACATTTGCCAGAGAAATGATTGGTTTCATGGGACTCTCGCCGGAACTTACACCTGACGGGACCGTCTATTTGAAGATCCTCGGAGCATCATGTCTGTTCCAGTTCATCTCTTCCATGACCTCTACGCACTTCCGCTGTCACGGAAGCACGACGATACCGATGGCGGTAGTGATCATAACCAATATTGTTAACCTTGTAGGATCATGGCTTGTTGTTACGGGAAAGACACCGGTCGGCGGAGTGGAAGGGATCGCTTATGTGAGACTGATTGCGGAGACGGTGGGACTAATAATACTTCTGGCAGTGTTCACAAGGCAGAAATGGGATCAGAAGGCTGAGGATCTGGTAAGAATTGACTGGAAAGCTGTGTTTGAGATCCTGAAGGTCGGCATCATGTGCAGCATGGAGGGGATCTGCTACATGCTGGCGCAGATGGTCACGACAAGATTCGTGACAGGCTTTTCCACAGATGTGCTTTCCGCAAAGATATATACACAGACGATAAACAATTACCCATACATCGCAGGCATATGCATAGGACAGGCCGCACAGATCATCGCCGGGCACTATATCGGAGCCAGGAAACTTGACGAAGCGCATCTGTTCATCAGAAAAGCTTTCTTCGCAGTGCTGACATTCAACCTTGTGGGAGGAATAACCTGCAGGCTCTTCTGTGACCAGCTGATGGGCATATTCACGGAGTCGGAGGCTATCAAGGCGATCGCACGACCTTTGTTTACGATAGACATAATCACGTGCATAGCAAGAAGCATGAACCACTCCTATGTCTTCGGCCTCAGAGGAGCGGGATTCGTATTCTGGCCAATGGTGATAGCGGCCGCAGGGATATGGATCCTCGACGTCGGCCTGGGATATGTCTGTATCACGGCTCTCGGCATGGGAGTAGTCGGGCTCTGGGTCGGACAGGCAGCTGATGAGTGGTTCCGCGGTCTGCTCGGAGCATGGCAGTGGGAAAAGAAGTTCTGGCATAAGACACTGCCGGACATCGATAACATCGGAGAATAATTACTGACAGGAGAAATAAACATGAACAAAGAATGGTCACTGGACAGGCTGTATACGGGGTATGATGATCCCAAGTTTGCTGCTGACGAAGCAGAGATGGACTCTCTCATCGCAGAGATGACAGCGTACTCAAAAGATCTCAGCGGAGACCCGGCAGAAGTTCTGCACAGATGTATCGAACTCAACCAGAAGCTTGAACTGGTGGTTTCCAACCTTTACAGCTATGCTTCACTGCAGATGAGCACCAACACTTCGGATGCAGCATCTGCCGCAGCGAGCGGAAGATTCTCACAGAAACTGTCCGCAATGGCTGCACCCAGGACAGCACTGGTCAAATATGTCGCTTCGCTGCAGGATCTTGATGAGGTCATCGCACGTGACGAGCTGCTCAAAGAACATGAATATTATCTGAAGAACATAAAAGATGAAGCAGAGCACACCCTTTCTCCGGAAGTCGAGGAGGTCATCAGCCTGTATGAGATAAGCGGATCCGATGCATGGGGAGATCTGCAGGGATTCCTTACGTCAACGGTCCCGGTAGAATACAACGGGCAGATCACTACACTTTCCGACATACGCAATAAAGCTTATGATCCCGATCCGGAAGTCCGCAGGTCAGCATATGATGCCGAGATCAAGGCTTATGACCGCATAAAGGACGGCATCGCATATTCACTTAACTCCATCAAGCTTGAGGTCATCAACCGCTGCAAGCTGCGCGGATTTGATTCGCCGCTGGCGGAGACTCTGAATATGTCTCACATGAAAAAGGAGACGCTTGATGCTCTTCTCGGCGCTATGGAGGAGTATCTTCCCAAGTTCTGGGAGTACATGAAGGCAAAGGCCAGACTTCTCGGACATGAGAACGGACTTCCGTTCTATGATCTGTTTGCTCCTCTGGAAGGCAATGACGACGTATATACCACGGAAGACGCAAAGGATTATCTTGTAAAGCTCTTCTCCGGATTTGATCAGGAGGAGACAGATATGATCGCCAGGGCGTTTGACGAAGCCTGGATCGATTTTTATCCGCACGACGGAAAGGTCGGCGGTGCGTTCTGTGCTCCTCTGGTCTCACTCAAGGAGAGCAGGGTGCTCACTAACTTCGGCGGAACTCTCGGGGATGTCGTAACTCTTGCTCATGAGCTCGGTCACGCATTCCACAACCACTGCCTGAGAGACAATTCGGTCCTCAATATGGACGTTTCCATGCCTGTTGCGGAGACGGCATCTACCTTCAATGAAGTGGTGGCCATGAATGCTGCCATCAACGCGGAGAAAGACCCCAAGGCACGCCGTGCCCTGATCGAGAGTCAGCTGATGGACGCGAACCAGATAATCTGCGACATCTATTCACGCTATCTGTTTGAGAAGTCGGTATTTGACAACCGAGAAGAAGGGTTCATGTTTGCTGACAGGCTCTGTGAACTGATGATTGATGCTCAGAAGAAAGCTTACGGCGACGGCCTGGATCCCGAATGTCTGCATCCGTATATGTGGGCATGCAAGAGCCACTACTACAGCGGCGGACTCAGTTATTACAACTGGCCATATGCGTTCGGCGGACTCTTTGCACGCGGACTCTATGCGAAATATCTGAATGACGGAGAGTCATTCGTGCCGCTTTACAAGAAACTGCTCAAGGCAACAGGAACCACGACGGTGGAAGGAGCAGCTCAGGTAGCGGGAATAGATCTTACCGACAAGGAATTCTGGAGAGCTTCTCTGCAGATACTTGCAGATGAGATCGATGAGTTCGTTGAACTTTGCAAGGAATAAAGTGCAAAACAAATATAAAACGAAAAAAAGCCCGCAGTTCCTGCGGGCTTTTACTGTATGTGCTGCGTGTCTTTATCTTTCAAATAGTTTGATAAGGAATTCGCTTGCTTTCTTTCCCTTGCCGGAGTACGGGTGTTCCCTGAGAGACAGGTTGAACTTCGATGAACCCGTCAGAACAGTCTGAGGATGGCTGAATTCATTGAAGCCCCAGCGGCCGTGATAGGCGCCCATTCCCGAGTGACCGACACCGTTGAAAGGTACTCCTTTCACCATCATGTGCACACAGACTTCATTTATGCATCCTCCGCCGAACTGCATCTTCTGCATCGTTTTCCTGGCCCAGGACATATCCTTTGTAAAAACATACATGGCGAGAGGTTTCTCTCTTGATCCTATAGTCTCCAGCAGTTCATCGATCTTTCCGTCATCAAACGGCACGACCGGAAGTATGGGTGAGAACAGTTCCTTCATGACTATCTCTTCGTCCGTACTTACAGGGTAGATCACAGTTGGTTCGAACCTGAGGGAATCGCGGTCTCCGTGTCCTCCGAAGACGATCCTGCCGGAATAGGGTTCCAGATTCCTTGTGCATTTCTCAAATGCGTCGGAATTGATCATGTGAGTGTATTCTTCGTTGTGCATGGGATCGGATCCGATCTGTGAGATGAAGGATTTCCTGAGAAGTCCGATGAACTCATCCGCGACTTCGCGGGCTACTGCTACCTGATTGATGTTAATGCAGATCTGGCCGCTGTTAAGCAGTTTGAAAAAGGCGATCTTCCTGGCAGCGTCCTTGAGGTCCGCATCCTTTCTTATGATACACCAGTTTCCGTTTTCCCCGCCGAGTTCGAGCACCACGGGAGTGAGGTTCTCTGATGCTTTGCTCATCACATGCTTTGCGACCTGCGGGGATCCGGTATAGAAGATCTTGTCAAATCTCTGGTCAAGACAATAGTCGGCAACTTCATGCCCGCCGTCGACTACGGAGATATATTCCGCAGGGAAAGTATCAGTGATGATCTGCTTAAGGACTTCCGTGCTGCGGGAGGATTTGCTGCTTGCCTTTATTACAGCGGTATTTCCCGCGGAAATTGATGCCTGAAGCACGCCAAGAGACAAAACAAATGGGAAATTGAACGGCGATATGATGAGTGTCACACCGTAAGGGCATTTATAGACTCTGGTAAAGATGCTGGGGAACGCGACAAGGCCTGACAGATGCAGTTCCGGACGGCTCCAGCGTCTGAGGCCCCGGAGGGTCTCATTGATCTCCGTTATCACCGGACCGATGTCACAGAGATATGACTCCAGACCGCTGCGGCCCAGGTCTTCCCTCAGGGCTGCCTTAATGGTGTTTTCGTTTTCAATAAGGACCTTCTTCAGCTTTCTTAGCTGTTCCAGGCGCCATTCAACGGGAAGCGTTTTACCGCTTCTGAAAAAAGTGCGCTGGGCTTCCACGAGGTTTCTGATTTCAGGTTCACTGTACATTATGCGTGTCCTCAAACATGTCTTATCCGTGTAAGTAACGGGGACAAAGGGAGAAAAAAGACAGATGGCGCCGGGCCATCTGTCTTTTGTTGCTTTTTATCAAATGATTATACGCAGGTGTAACCGCCGTCGACAGCAATGATCTGGCCGGTCACATAGCTGGACTCCTCGGCGCCGAGGAAGATGGCTACAGAGTTCAGTTCGCCTTCATGGCCGTATCTCTGCATCGGTACTGACTGCTTCGCGAATGCCTGGAAGTAATCGCTGTCCAGTGTCTCTGTTGTGAGCTCAGTGTAGAAATAGCCGGGGCAGATAGCATTGACTGTGATGCCTGTTGTGGCCAGCTCTGCTGCTGCGCCTCTTGTGAAGTTGACAACAGCGCCTTTGGATGTGTGATATGCAATGGTCGGCAGTGCTGTGTTGCCGACAAGACCATAGATGGAAGCGATATTGATGATGCGGCCGTAGGTCTGCTTGCCTTCTGCCATGGCTTCCTTCATCAGGTTTGCGA
>CACYBC010000215.1 GCA_902772615.1 uncultured Ruminococcus sp. | reverse complement strand
TCTTCCTCGATTGCCTTAACGAGCTCTGAGAGCTCCATAACGGTCATACCCTTGATCGCTTCGATCATGCTAGTAATATCAGCCATTGTATTATTCCTTTCAGAAATATAAGTGTAAGTGTTTGTTGAATGTTATGCAGTCTCTCTGAGTCTTCTGACTTCGTCCAGACCACGTGCCAGAGAAGCAATGATACTGTTGAGTGATCCTGCGACCATAGCGACCATGCCTTCGCGGCCGGGCAGTTTGGACAGGTTCTTGATCATCGCTGTGTCGACCTTCTGTCCATCGATGAATCCGGCTTTCACGTTGAATTTATCGGTGAACTGGTCAGCATACTTGTGAATGACTCTGCAGGGGGCGATCTCATCCTCGCTGATCGCGACGGAGATTGTTCCCTTTATGTCATCAACCAGATCATGCATTCCTGCTTCTTCACAGGCGTACCTCATGATCGTGTTCTTGATTACCTTGTATTCGACTCCTGCTTCACGGAGCTCTTTGCGCAGAGCTGTATCGTCAGCGACGTCGATACCGCGGTAGTCGACAAGAACCACAGCATTGGAAGCCTTCAGTTTTTCTGCAAGAGCAGTAACAGCGGCTTTCTTCTCGTTGAGAATCTTCTCAGTTGCCATTGAATCGGTTTACCTCCTTGTTTTCTTTTTGAGGTGAAAACAAAACCCTCCTCGGCAGTTGCCGAGGAGGGACAAACCTTCATAAAACCATGCATTTACATGCATTGCGTTTTATCCTCGGCAGGCGGACCGTCAGGTCCTTACGTTTTCACACCTGCTGTCTTTGGAAAACAGCTTTGTTATTTTACTTCACACACTCAGATGTGTCAAGTTCATGTTACTGAGCGTTATTTGTAACGTTCATGTAGCGGTTGGTCGCGACCTTGATGCCGGGGCCCATCGTGGAGGAGATGACACAGCTCCTGATGTACTGTCCTTTTGCGGCAGCGGGCTTGGCTTTGATAACTGCATCAAGCAGAGTCTCAAAGTTCTCGACCAGCTTCTCTGTTCCGAAGGAAGCCTTTCCTATCGGGCAGTGGATGATGTTGCTCTTATCGAGCCTGTATTCGATCTTACCGGCTTTGGCATCGGCAACTGCTCTCGCCACATCGGGAGAGACTGTACCGGCCTTGGGGTTCGGCATGAGACCGCGGGGTCCGAGGATCCTACCGAGTCTTCCGACGACGCCCATCATGTCGGGAGAGGCGATCACAACATCGAAGTCCATGAAGTTTTCCTTCTGGATCCTTTCAGCAAGTTCTTCGGCTCCGACATACTCGGCTCCTGCTGCTTCAGCAGCTCTTGCTGCATCGCCTTTTGCAAATACAGCGACGCGGACGTCCTTACCGGTTCCGTTGGGGAGAACGACTGCACCGCGGACCTGCTGGTCAGCGTGACGGCTGTCAACGCCGAGGCGGATGTGCATCTCGACTGTCTCGTCGAATTTAGCGTTTGCGATATCGCAGCAAAGCTGGCAGGCTTCTGCTGTATCGTACTGTTTCATACGATCGACTTTACTCGCGAGCTCATTATATCTCTTACCGTGCTTCATGTTTTCAGCCCTCCTCTACTACGATGCCCATGCTGCGGCAGGTGCCTTTGATCATGCTCATCGCTGACTCGATATTGGCAGCGTTGAGGTCAGGCATCTTTGTCTCAGCGATCTTGCGTACAGACTCGAGAGAGATCGTAGCGACCTTGTTCTTGTTGGGCTCTCCGGAAGCCTTCTCCAGATTGCACTCCTTCTTGATAAGGACGGGTGCGGGAGGGGTCTTCGTGATGAATGTGAAAGAGTGGTCCTGATAAACAGTGATGACCACGGGGATGATGGTGCCCATCTGGGCACGTGTTCTTTCATTGAACGATTTCGTGAACTCCATGATGTTCACGCCATGCTGACCAAGCGCAGGGCCTACAGGAGGAGCAGGAGTTGCCTGTCCGCCGGGGATCTGAAGCTTGATGTAGCCTTCGATTCTCTTTGCCATAAAAAAACCTCCATAGTGTGGTTATCCGAGCGTATAAAAAAGATTTGCGCTCTCCCACGGGAACACCTGAGCGTTCCGAACTGCAGTCCCGGATAATATCCGGATCCGGCATGTCATTACCGGGCCGTCTGCATCACGGCTTTTATCAACTGGCTTCCGCCCTGTTGATCTGATTTGTTTAAAGAGGCGCTACGTCTTCCAGATCCATTTCCGCGACGGTCTCGCGTCCGAACATGGATACTTTGACTTTTACGCGTCTCTTTTCCCGGTCGACCTCCTCAACTCTTCCGGCAAACCCTTCAAACGAACCGCTCTGAATACGGATCGTATCGCCGGGAGCGTAATCGACTTTGACATTGACATTCTCGACGCCAAGTCTGTCGACTTCAGCCTGGGTGAGAGGAGTTGGCTTTGTGGTAGTTCCGACGAAGCCCGTGACACCGTTAGCATTGCGCACGATATACCAGGACTCATCAGTCATGACCATCTTGACCAGGACATAGCCCGGGAACAGTTCCCGGTCAAATTCTCTGCGTTTGTTGTCCTTGATCTCCACGACGTGCTCTGTAGGGATCTTAACTTCCAGAATGTAATCCTGAAGGCGGCGGTTCTCTACGAGCTTCTCGAGGTTCTGAGCGACCTTATTCTCGTAACCGGAATATGTGTGAACCACATACCACTTTGCGCTTTCAGCCATCTAAAAACTCCAATACCTGATCAAAATTGTTTGAGAAGGAGATCTCGAAGGAAAGCAAACAGAAGATCGAGTCCCCAGGTCGCAACTGCAAATATGACCACCATCACGAGAACTACCGCGACGTTGTTCCATATCTGCTTACGGCTGGGCCAGACGATCTTTTTGAACTCGCCCTTCGAATCGCGGAAATACTTTCCGATCCTTGCGAAGAAGCCGGGTTTCTTTTTGTCAGCCTTCTTTTCTGCCATACGTCATTTACTCCTTACTTTGTCTCTCGATGGAGCGTATGCTTGCGGCAGAATCTACAATACTTCTTGAGCTCAAGACGATCAGGAGTATTCTTCTTCTCCTTCATAGTATCGTAGTTGCGCTGTTTGCACTCTGTGCATGCGAGCGTGATCTTAACTCTCATTATCGGCACCTCCATATGTATTTGCAGCTTATGCTGCCTGCCTCCCTCCAAGCGTGTGTGCTTAAAAAAGTGCACACAAAAAAAGAACCCGCTATAAAGAGGTAGGATTAGTCTAACATCATGTTCTGTTGATGTCAATACCTTTGTATGCATTGACGCAGCAGTGTCTGCTGTGTCTGCAAACGTTATTCGAAAGATACGGCGGAGACCTTCGGGTCTCCGCCGCGAATATCATTCTTTCAATATTAGAAGAGTGAAAGTGTGAGGAATGCTGTCGAGAGCAGTGATGCTATCAGGGATACAACAGTGATCTGTGTATTGATGGACGGACCAGCTGTATCCTTGAAGGGGTCGCCGACTGTATCGCCGATGACACCTGCCTTGTGAGCGTCGCTGCCCTTGCCGCCTTCATTTCCTGCCTCGATGTACTTCTTGGCATTGTCCCAGAGACCGCCGGCATTGGACATGAACAGGGCGAGAAGCAGACCGCTAACGATGTTGCCGACGAGGAATCCGCCGATGGCTTTGACTCCGCCTATGAATCCGCAGGCGATGGTGGAGATGATGGCTACAAGTCCGGCAGGAATGAGTTCTCTCATTGCGCCGCTGGTAGCGATATCGATGCATTTCTCATAGTCAGGATCGCTTGTTCCGGCGATGATGCCGGGATCAGTCTTGACCTGTCTGTGGATCTCGGCGACCATGCGCTGAGCATTGCGGTCGACGCCGAGCATGAGCATTGCAGAGAAGACAGCCGGGATCGCTGCGCCGGCAAGCATACCGAACATTACCAGAGGATCCATGACATCAAAGCCTGTGAGCTTATCGAGTCCGAGTTTGGCAGCTGCGGTGTTGACTTCGCTCATGAATGTTCCAAGAAGAGCGATGACTGTAAGGCCTGCGGCAGAGATCGAGAATCCCTTTGTAACAGCCTTAACGGTGTTGCCCGCTGAGTCAAGTGCGTCTGTGATCTCGAGGACTTCATCGCCGAGCTCACCCATCTCAGCAAGACCTCTCGCGTTGTCGACGATGGGGCCGTATGCGTCGTTGGATACGATCATTCCGACGATGGAGAGCATTCCGACTGCAGCCATTGAGATGCCGAACAGAGCATAGTCAGAAGCATAGTTGGGATCGATTCCCTGGCAAAGCTTGTAAGAAATAAGCGTGGAGATTCCGGTTCCCACCATTGCGGGCAGGGAGCTGAGGAATCCGTATGATACTCCGGAGAGGATCGTGAATGCCGGGCCTGTGGCGGAAGCGTGAGCAACAGCGTGGACCGGATTCTTTGTATCGTCTGTGAAGTAGTCGGTTGTAAGACCGATGATGACGCCCACGACCAGGCCGAGGACACAGGAAGCCCAGATAGCCCAGGAGAATCCGAACGCCGCGGTAACAGCTGCTGTGAGTGCCGCATAGATGGCCGTAGTCACATAAGTGCTTGAGTTAAGAGCTTTTGTGGGGTTGCCGTGCTTGCCGATCCTTGCGGTCATGACACCGAGGATAGAAGCAAGGAGTCCGAGAGCTGCATACCAGAATACTGTTTCGACGTTATTCGAGAACTTCGAAGAAGCATCCAGCTTGTAAGCGATTACAAGAGCAGCTGCAAGAGATGCAACGTTGGAGTCGAAAAGGTCTGCGCCCATTCCGGCGACGTCACCGACGTTATCGCCGACGTTATCAGCAACAACAGCGGGGTTTCTGGGGTCGTCTTCCGGGATGCCGAGCTCGACTTTACCTGTAAGGTCTGCAGCGATGTCAGCGGTCTTCGTGAAGATTCCTCCACCGACCTTTGCGAACAGTGCAAGAGAACTGGCACCGAAGCTGAAGCAGAGGACCGCCTGGGTATCTCTGAGAACATAGTAAACGAGAGATACACCGAACACACAGGCACCGACAACAGCCATTCCCATGACTGCGCCGCCGCGGAATCCAACCATGAATGAAGGCTTGATTCCCTTCTGGGCTGCTTCGGCAGATCTGCCGTTGGCGATGGTGGCGACCTCAATGCCGATCTTGCCGGCAAATGCGGAGAACAGAGTTCCGCAGACATATGAAACCGCCATTGAAAGGTTCTTGGCTACGCTGCTCTTCCAGATCGGAGCAGGAAGTACAAGGAAGATAAGGACAGCAATTGCTCCGGCGAAAAGGAAAAGGATCCTGTACTGTCTGTTCAGGAACGCTCTTGCGCCCTGCTGAATAAGACCTGAGACCTTGGTAATGGTCTTGTTTTCCTGGGGCTGTTTCTTTACCCAGAGGTAGAGCCACGCTGCATAAGCGAAAGAAAGCACAGCAATAGCAATACCTGCAAGTTCTGCTACATGATTCATAAGATTACCTCTACTGATAATAATCGCATTCTCGTGCAAATACTATTTTAACTGTAATACTGCAAGTATTCAATTCGTATGGTTCTTAAAAAAAACAAGTGTACGGATGTTTATTTTAGGGAAATATTACAAAACTTTGAACGACCGTTTTCCTTTATGCTTTTTGTCCTGATTTTTATCCTTTTTCTCAAGCTTTCATTCACGTCACAGGCGCAATTGTTAACGCTTTATCAGTTCCATTCCCTGCTGATTCATGCTATCATAAGTGGAACGTATCTTATTATTACTATAAATATAATGCGGTGCGCCAGCTTGCGTCGGCGCAGCCGGACTGGAGGAACAAAGTGAAGAAAATCGGTGTAATTTTCGGAGGTGTTTCCAACGAACACGAAGTCTCTTGCATTTCCGCCTCTTCCGTCATTTCCAGGATCGATAAGGAAAAATATGATCTGGTCATTGTGGGGATCACAAAAGACGGAAGATGGTTCCGCTATGAAGGTCCCACCGAGAACATAGCTGACGGGAGCTGGTACAGCGACGGTCTCAAGCCCTGTTTCCTTTCTCCTGACCGCGGAGTACACGGATTCCTGGAGGTCCAGCCAGACGGAACCGTCAGCACGATCAGAGTTGACACCGTATTCCCCGTCATGCACGGAAAGAACGGTGAAGACGGAACTATTCAGGGGCTGCTTATGATGGCCGGCATTCCTTTTGTCGGCTGTGATGCCCTCGCTTCCGCCGTTTGCATGGACAAGGCCGTCTGCAATATGCTTGTGGACAACGCCGGCATCAGGCGCGCAGAGTGGAGATATCTTACCAAGGACCGCACAAACGAGTTTGATTCCTTCGCAGACGAATGTGAGAAAGCCTTCGGTTATCCGATGTTCGTCAAGCCCGCCAACGCGGGCTCATCAGTCGGCGTTTCCCGCGTCACTGACAGGGAAGAACTCACGGCAGCCGCTGAAGAAGCATTCAGACATGACGCGAAGATCATAGCAGAACGCGAGATAGTCGCTCAGGAAGTTGAGTGCGCTGTCATGGGCAACTCCTCCCCCATCGCTTCCATTCTCGGCGAGATCGCTCCAGCGGATGGATTTTATGATTATGATTCCAAATATGTCAACGGAACCAGCGGTCTGTTCATTCCGGCGAGAGTTCCTGACGACACAGCGGAGGAAATAAGAAAGATCGCGGTAAAAGTATACAGGCTCCTGGGTTGTTCCGGTCTGGCACGGGTAGATTTCCTGCTTGAAAAATCTACAGGCGAAATATATCTGAACGAACTCAATACCCTTCCAGGATTCACCTCTATCAGCATGTATCCCAAACTCTTTGAAGCAAGCGGTATTCCTTATACCGAACTGCTTACAAGACTGATCGAGTTTGCTGACGAACGTACGGAGGAAATCTGATTGGATAACCGTGCTGTCGGTGTCTTCGACTCCGGACTTGGCGGACTCACCGCAGTCCGCGAGTTGAGACGGTTGCTTCCAAATGAAAAGATCGTTTTCCTGGGCGATACGCTGCGTGTTCCATACGGTACACGCGATGCGGAGACCCTGAGAGAATTTGCAGAGGATGATATTGATTTCCTTCTTTCAAAAAACGTCAAATATATAGTGATAGCATGCGGCACAGTCTCCTCGAACCTGCCTGATGAAGTGATCGCTTCCGTGCCGGTACCGGTCACCGGAGTGATATCCCCAACAGTCAGCGCAGCCGTGTCTTCTACCCGGAACGGCATAATAGGAGTGATAGCTACCCCTGCCTGCATCAGGAGCGGCGCGTATCAGAAAGGCATCACGGCAGCGGATCCTTCCATTCAGGTCCTGGCTCAGTCCTGTCCCAGACTCGTACCGCTCATTGAATCATTCGGTGTTTCCGAACTCGGTTCCGAGATCGATGAAGCGCTGGAGGAGTACCTCGGTCCGATCAGAGATTCCGGAGCAGATACCCTTATACTTGGATGCACTCATTATCCTCTTGTTTCACACAGGATCAGACGCATAATCGGAAGGGAGATCACCCTTATCGATTCCGGAGCGCAGGCGGCAAAGACGGCGAAAGAAGCCCTTGAGGCCTCCGGCAGCATCTCATCAAGGAAGAATATGCCGAAGCACGAGTTTTACGTTACCTCCGATCCGGACAGATTCACTTCTTCATCGGGGTATTTTCTCGGAGAGGCATTAGGCAGAGCGACACTTACAACCATTGGAAAATGAAAAGAAAGAACAAGAAAGAAAACTATATAATCACGATAGATAACGTTCAGTACAACGACGGCCGCGAGGATCGTTTTACATTCTCGACTGTCGGAGATTACCGCACATGCGGCGACGCACAGATAATCGCATATCAGGACAGCGCCGCAACGGGCTTTGAAGGCAGCGAGACGACTCTGCACGTTACACCCGGCAAAGTGACCATGGTAAGGACCGGGGAATACGCATCCAGTCTGATACTGGAAAAAGGCAAACGGCACACATGTCACTACGGGACCCCTGTCGGGGACCTGCCGCTGGGCATATATACCACACATATTAACAACGAGCTCACGGAAAGCGGAGGAACTCTGGACTTTTCCTACTCGCTGGATCTGAACGCGAACCTCTTTACATCCACTGAGCTCAAGATAACAGTTAGGGAGAAGAATAGACCAGATGCTTAATCCTCAGACCGAGGCGATGGATTTCGCCAGAAAGATAATCAGTGACGCAGCTGTCTCCGCGATAGCTTCAGGGAAACTGCCTCAGGCGGATCTTCCCGAATTCAATATAGAAGTCCCTGCCGATCCGACACACGGGGATCTTGCTTCCAATTTTGCAATGGCTTCCGCCAGAGCTTTCAGGATGAGCCCCAGAGCTATCGCTGAATCCATTATCGGTTCAGCGGTTCTCGAAGGTTCGCCGTTCAGTGTCATTGAGATAGCTGGTCCGGGCTTCATTAACCTGTTCTACGGTCCGCATTACTACGAAGAAGTCATAAGATCAGCTGTGGAAGCAGCCGGATCATATGGAAGAACAGATCACGGCAAAGGGGAAAAAGTACAGGTCGAGTTCGTTTCCGCGAACCCGACGGGACCGATGCACCTTGGCAATGCAAGAGGTGGTGCGATCGGAGACGTCCTTGCCAGCGTTCTGGACCGTGCCGGATATGAAGTGGAGAGAGAGTTTTACATAAACGACACCGGCAATCAGATCAAGAAATTCGGTGACAGTCTCGCAGCCAGATACCGCCAGATCACCGATCCCGATCACCCGTTCCCGGAAGACGGATATAAAGGAGACGACATCACGGAGCACGCACGCGCTTTTGCGCAGCTGAACGGCATCGATCTCTATCCAGGAGATGATGAGAAGCTGAGAGAAGCTCTGGTAGACTATGCACTGCCGAAAAACATCAGCGGCCTGCGCGAAACCATGGAGAAATACGGCGTCACATATGACGTGTGGTTCCATGAAAGTTCTCTTTATGAAGACGGGACCGTGGATAAAGTAATGTCCATCCTCAGCGAGAACGGTGCTCTGTACGAGAAGGACGGCGCTGTATGGCTGAACACTTCCAAGTATCTCAGAGTTCTGTACCGTTCCCAGGGAAAAACCGACGAAGAGATAGACAAACTTGAACTTAAGGATGACGTTCTCAGGCGTTCAAACGGTTTCTACACATACTTTGCTTCCGACATAGCCTACCATTACAACAAGTTCTTCATTCGCGGGTTTGACCGCGTTATAAATGTCTGGGGAGCCGATCATCACGGTCATGTCAACAGGCTGAAAGCCAGTCTCGACGCTGTAGGTCTTGACGGTAACAAACTGGACATCGTCCTCATGCAGCTCGTCGAACTCGTAAGGAACGGCAAAGCTGTCAGAATGAGCAAGCGCACCGGAAAAGCGATCACGCTCACGGATCTTCTCGAGGAAGTCCCAATCGACGCGGTAAGGTTTTTCTTCAATCTGAGAGAACCTTCATCACACTTTGAATTCGACCTCGATCTGGCTGTAAAGCAGGAGAAGGATAATCCCGTGTACTATGTGCAGTATGCACACGCACGCATGTGCAGCGTTTTGAGAGCGTTGGTCTCAGATGGATATCCTGTCGACGGCAAGGAAGGCCTTGACGCCTCATTGCTGAACACGGATGAGGAGAAAGCTCTTATTCGCAAGATAGGGGCGTTCCCTGCGGAGATAATAGCTGCTGCCAGAGAGTACGATCCTTCCAAGATAACGAGATTTGCTACCGATACAGCTACACTGTTCCATCGGTTTTATACGGTATGCAGAGTAAAGGATTCCGGTGACCGGACGCTCACCCTTTCCAGAACTGCCCTCTGCGTGGCTGCTAAGCAGGTCATTGCAAACTGCCTGTCCATACTCGGTGTCTCTGTGCCCGAAGTGATGTGACCTGATTTAATAATTCAAGCAATAATCCAAGGAGATGCATATGCGGATCTGTACCAACTGTGGACACGCCCTCGAAGACGGCGAAGAAATATGTAGTGTTTGCAGCAGTGATCTGATAACAGAGACCGGTACTGAGGCGGAAGAGACCGCACCGGAAGCGGATATCAATCCCCTCTCTTCAGACGATGAGCCAAGCGCACCGCTCTTTTCTTCCACTCATGCCGTTGAACTCAGGCTGGTTCTGCCTGACGCGGCGGAAACAGCCGCCGCACTCGATTCGTCAGATAAAGAGGAATCCGGGCCGGCAAGTTCCGACACTGACGGTGAAACTGCACCGGAGGCCACAGCGCCGCTCTTTTCCTTCACCACTGCCACCATTGAACTGGATCTGGATCAGGCCGCTCCGGAAGACATGCCTGAGCAGTCAGTTCAGGAGCAGGAGGCGCAGGAAGATGAAAAGACTGATCCGTCCGTTGAAACAGAGCTCGTACCTGAACCGGTCACATCTGAGCCCATTTCAAAAACTGATAACGAGAACTACAAGGTAGTCAGTGTCAGAGTGCGCAATGATCAGAAACTCAAGAGCGTCAACAAGGAACGCGTTGCAGTCGTGATCATTGCTCTGCTGGCTCTTGCATCGGTCATAAGCGCAGTTTTCATGATCGCAGTTCCCCTCATCCGAGCCCGCAGGCAGGATGAGGCTGCAAAGGAAGCTGCATACAAGGATTACCTGACCGGTGAGTGGCTCAGTGACACATTCATCTACTCCGGAGAAGAGTTCCCTTCCTGCGAGATCCTTACCATCGGAAAGGACGATACTTTCATCAGCGAGATATGGACCTCTCCAAACGACCGAGAGACATATGATTCCGAGACCTGGACCGTCACCGCACGGCAGACCGGGAATGTAGCTGTCGAGCTCGCAACATCCTCGCTCCGAGTCAGTTACACGGACAGTGACGGAAATGTCATGGTATACAGGCGCTATATACTCAAACTTGATTCTTCTTCGCTTATCCTCAGGGAGTACTACAACGAGAAGATGACCGATTATTACGACGTCGTCTTTACCAGGAAAGGAAACAACTGACATGGGAACCGCTGCAGAACTAAACGAACTGATACGTTCCTCTTCCTCTGCCGTGTTTTTCGGCGGCGCAGGAGTAAGCGTTCCTTCCGGCATTCCGGATTTCAGAAGCAGTTCCGGTCTGTATAACCGCCAGTTCCGCTATCCTGCGGAGACCATGCTGTCACACTCATTCTTTATGCATCACACAGAAGAGTTCTATGAATTCTACAGAGAGTGCATGCTGTACCCCGACGCAAAGCCAAATCCGGCTCATCTCAAACTTGCAGAACTGGAGCAGGCAGGAAAGATCAGCGCTATAGTCACGCAGAACATTGACGGTCTTCATCAGGCCGCCGGCAGCAGAAATGTAATAGAACTGCACGGCAGTGTTCACCGCAACTACTGCACGGAATGCGGAAAGCCATATCCCCTTTCTTACATACTGACGACAGTCGGCGTACCGAGATGTGAAGAATGTGGCGGAGTGATCAAACCGGATGTCGTTCTTTATGAAGAGCCTCTGGACGGCGATACCATCTCTAATGCGATATATGAGATCTCTCACTGCGACCTTCTCATTGTAGGCGGCACATCACTGTCGGTATATCCTGCCGCCAGTTTTATAAACTATCTTCCAAGGTCTGCCAGACTGGCAATAGTCAATCTGTCCCCTACCGCGGCAGACAGTTCGGCCGACCTTGTTATAAAAAGCGGCATTGACGCTGTCTTCTCATCTATACAGATCTGAATCTATAAAGAAGCCCCCGCTTTTTGCGGGGGCTCTTTTCATGTGTTATTCTGTAGTTTATTCCCCATCAGCAGACTTATTGCCTTCCTGATCGGCACTGTCGGTACCGTTATCAGAATTAACGGGATAATCTTCTGAGATCCTGAAATCGCTGTAGCTGATACTGTCGAATCCTCTGCTCTTTTCCACTTTTGCATCCGCGACATATGTATCCACTTCGGAACCGTACAGCTTTTCGATGATCCGCGAGATCGTCTCATCTCTGTCGGGTTCGATCCTCTGGATGATGTGGTAGCCGTAATTCGTCTTTACAAGGCCGCTGTGCTCTCCGATCTGAAGCTCTTTAGCCGCATTGTAAAACTCTTCAACAAACTCACCTTCCGCAAATGTGTAGCCGTCAGGATAACTGGCGAGTCCGGGATCTTCGGAATACTCATTCATCAGTTCATCGAAATCCCCGCCGTCCTCTATCTGCTGAAGGATCTGTTCTGCAAGAGACATAGCTTCTTCATCCGTCCTGTCCTCATTGAAAAGGACAAGGATATGCTTTGCTCCGTATATGTTGAACACTTCAGGATCCTCTGCAAGTTTTGAGGCACTTTCGGCATATGGACCGTTTACCGGGTCAAGCAGATGATCATAGTAGTTGTTCAGGCACTGGAACATGCACTCAGTCTGGAAAAGGATCTCGTCTGTTGCATAGATGCTTTTCAGATAATCATCATATTGTTCCGGGCTGTCATATTCCGCTTTGTTCTTTTCTATCTTCTCCCTGACAGTATTTTTGATCTCATCAGTGACCGTATACCCGCTTTCTTCCGCCCAATCAAGGAACGCGTAATAGAATCTGATCTCCTGAGAGACGTAATCCAGTACTCCGGCAAAATGATTCTGATCGGCAAAATAACTGCTGCCGTAGTAATTGATATAATCCAGAATCTCATTTGACAGGAAATACTCAAATTCATCAGATGATACATCATGGCTGTTTACAGTCATGACGTTCTTTCTTTTTATAATGGGGCTTTCGGGTTTATACATCGGAAAGATGATCCCGGCCACAACAGCCAGAAGCAGCAGCGCCGCGCCGATCCTAATGGCAAGTTTTCCTTTTCCTGAACCGCGTCCTTCGGACTGATTCCTCTTCTTTTTATTGTTTCTTTCAGCCATCCGTATCGATCACCTGTTCTTCTGCATTATTGTCCTCCACCGGGGTGCTGTTGCTTATGACCCACTCATACCAGCGGTCTTTTTCTGCCGTAACATTGATGCTGTTTTCTATTCCGCGCGCCTTATACCAGCTTGCGGGATACAGTACTGCACTGTTTTCGGAGAAGACTGCTTTGCTGTCGGTCTCAGTATCTATCAGGACGCCGCACACCACCAGCACGGAACCATCCCAGTCATCGCTCGGAGCATACAGTGTAATGAATCTCTCGCTTTCCGTTATCGCGTAATTCACATCGTAGAATGATCTCATCTTAAGGTTCAGTACATACTCGAGATAGTCGTTTTCATTTGACAGATCGCTTCTGTAGAATACCTCGTCCAACCCCTCCCTGCTGTCCAGCAGGAAAGCGGCAATAACGCGGTAATTGGCCGTGAAATCCTTGCCATAGAATGTCAGGACGCTGTTTTTTCTCGCGTAGTCTATGCTCCGGTAGTCACTGAGGTGACTGAAAAGCACATCTTTTCCCGTACCCGACGACCCGATCGAAAGGTTCACCGGTATCCTGCTCAGCGGCAGTCCTGCAGTTACTGCAGAACATCCCAGTCTGTTTGTTCCCCTGTAAAAATCGCGTCCGGAATAATAATCGTCTTCTCTTCCTTCGACAACGACTGACTTGATGTCCCCGGTGTCATTGCAGATCATACCGCAGAAGTCGTTATTTTTCTCACTGAGCCTGGAGAAAGCTTCTGCTCTTTCTTCTTCGGAACCGATCAGTGAGAAATACTCACTTTCAAGCTTGTCATAAGTCAGTCTGTCGCTCATGGCCTGTACAGTTCTGATCCCGTAATAGCCGGCAACCGCCGCTATGCTTCCTGCAACTATGATGCTGACCGCTTTCTTGACGAAAAGGCCAGCAATGCTCTTGGGGTTATCCTTGCGTTCAAGATCGGCGATCACTCTGTTGGTGAACTCTGTTCCTCCCTCGATGGTCCGTCCGTCCATGAAAAGTCTCAGCATATCGAAAGCGCTCTTGGCAGACAGCCGCCTGATGTTGTCTCGGTTCCTCTTGTCTCCGAACCTGAATTCCCTGACTACGGTCTTCTTCCTGTCACAGACCGCTATATATACCAGACCAACTTCTTTATCCAGATAGGTGCCGACACCGGGGCCGGCGATGCCTGTCACACCGATCCCATAGGAAGCTCTTCCGTTTTTACGCGCTCCTCTGGCCATCTCAGCAGCAACGGCAGAACTGATGGCAGTGTATCTCTTTAGCAGACTGTTATCTACACCCAGACTCGCATTTTTGACCCAGTCACCGTAAGACGTAAGTCCGTATTCGAATACTGCCGATGATCCCGCGATATCAGTTATCATCTGTGCGATCATACCGCCGGTGCAGCTCTCGGCAACAGCGACCGTCTGTTTCTTCTCGATCAGTTTTTTTACTGTAGCTTCAGCGATCGTATCACCATTTTCAGTGAAGACAAGATCTCCGAGCTCATTCTTCAGCTTGCTGATCAGCGCTGTTCCTTTTTCCTCTGCTTCCTCGTCTGTATCTCCAAACGATGTGACGCAGATCTCCACTTCCCCTTCCTTGGCATAAAGCGCAGCATGAGGATCATCCCCATACAGATAGTCCTTTATACGTACTTCAAGTTCTGATTCACCGATGCCGCTGACCCCCAGAGTCCTGCTGAATATCTTCTGGCCGGAAAGGTCCTTGAGTTTCGGAACAGCTTTATCCAGGAACATTGGCTCCATCTCGTGCGGGGGACCGGGAAGCAGGATGATAGTCTGCTCATCTTTTCTGATGAATATACCCGGAGCAGTCCCGTTGTCGTTTTCCAGGATCTCAGCTCCTTCAGGAACAAGCGCCTGTTTCCTGTTGTTATCCTTCATCTCGCGCCCGCGGCTTTCGAAGAACACACGGATACGTTCCAAAGTCTCCGCGTCATCTTTAAGAGTCATCCCCAGCGCCTTGGCGACCGTTTCTTTAGTAAGATCATCGTCCGTCGGCCCCAGGCCGCCGGTATATACGATAACATTGCTTCTGTTTACAGCAGTCATCAGGGACTGAACGATGTCAGAAGCCCTGTCGGCAACAGTGGTATGATTCGTCACACTGAAACCGATATTCTGAAGCTCTCTGGAAAGAAAAGAAACATTGGTGTTCTCTGTTCTTCCGTTCAGCAGTTCATTCCCTACTGTAACTATTTCCGCCTGCATCTTGCGCATGCTCATCAAACAAAATCCTCATCGTAAAAGTGTATTACTTTCAGAACGCTGTTATCCGCAGCGGCTGTTTCCATCTCATACAGACCGGGCACGCCTTTCTCAGCCTCAACGATCGCTTCCAGAACCGGTTTAGTTCTCGGATGTTTTGGTGTGAATATCGTGCAGCAGTCCTCATACGGTTCTATGGATATATCAAACGTCCCTATCTTCTTGGCGCATTCCGAGATCTCTATCTTGTCATCTCCGATAAGAGGCCTGAACACGGGCATTCCGGCTACGATGTCGGTACACCTGATCGCGCTCATAGTCTGGCTCGCAACCTGTCCCAGACTTTCTCCGGTAACTATGGCTCCGCATTCCTCCCTCTCAGCGATCTTCTGCGTTATGCGCATCATGGATCTCCGCATAAGCACAGTGAAGTAGTCTTCCGGAGCATTGTCCCGGATATTGACCTGACAGTCAGTGAACGGCACCTCAAACAGACAGACTCTGCCTGCCCAGCGCGAGACCTGCCATGCCAGCCTTTCTACCTTGTAGAGAGCGCGCTCACCAGTATACGGAGGGCTCTGGAAATGCACACATACCAGATCGCATCCCCTTCTTGCCATCTTCCAGGCAGCAACAGGACTGTCTATACCGCCCGACAGCATGCAAGCAGCCTTTCCTCCGGTGCCCGTGGGTATCCCGCCTGCTCCGGGCAGCTGGTCAGCATGAACATACGCAGCATCATCCCTGATCTCGCATATAACGGTCAGCTCGGGGCCGTTCATTGAAACGGCAAGATCAGGATGCCTGTCGATCAGATATGCCCCTACCTCTCTGGACAGTTCCATGGACGTCATCGGGAATTTCTTATCAGCTCTCTTGGAGTTCACCTTGAACGATCTGACAGAATCCAGTCTGCTTCCCAGATAGGATTCGGCTGTCTCGCAGATGGATGTGAGATCCTTCTCACACACAGCCGCCCTTACAACGGCCGACAGCCCGAAGATCCTCTTGATCTCTTCATAGGCCTCATCTATATCGGCTTCATCGTTCTCAGGTTCCACATAAACAGTGGACTGAGCCGTATGGACACGAAACTCGCCGCAATGTTCGACTCTCTTCCTGATGGTCCTTACCATAGAATTCTCGAACTGGTTCTTGTTAAGTCCTTTAAGCGCCAGTTCACCGTATTTTCCGAGAATGATCTCCATCTTGATTACTCATTTCCTCTGAAGTGTATTGACGGCCAGTATGAAAAGCTCCGCCGCTTCTCTGACTTCTTCCTCTGTAGTAGTCGAACTGAAACTGACTCTTACGGCAGAATCTATCAGGCTGTCAGGCAGGTTCATGGCAGTCAGGGTATGGCTCTTCTCGCCTTTCCCGCAGGCAGAACCGGACGATACAAGCACTCCGTGCTCTTCCATAAAGTGCAGCAAGGTCTCACTTCTGAACCCGGGAAGTGAGAAATTCAGGATATACGGGGAAGCATCATCAGGACTATTGAACACTGCAGCCCCGGAATCCTCCAGTTTCTTTCTGAGAACAGAATTGATGCCCGTGACCTTATCGTTCTGTTTTCTGATATTTCCGAGCTCTGACACGGCTTTCGCAAATCCTACCGCATATGCAATGTTCTCGGTGCCCGATCTAAGGCCTCGTTCCTGACCGCCGCCAAACATGACGTTCTCAAGGTTGAACCCTTTTCTTACATACAGGCATCCGATGCCTTTAGGTCCGTGTATTTTATGAGCGGACACGGATAACGTATCGATCGACCCGTTCAGTACGGTTTCATGCTTTCCGAACGCCTGAACGGCATCACAGTGAAATGCAGTTCTCCTGTTGATCTTTTTTACTTCTTCCGCAAGCCGGGCACAGTCAATGACAGTGCCGATCTCGTTATTGACCCTCATGCAGGTCACCAGGGCCGTCCTTTTGTCAGTCTGTTCAAGGAACCTGTCTGTATCCAGCCTTCCGTCCGGTCCTGGAGGGATAACGATGACTTCAAACCCCTCTTTTTCCATTGATTTGACTGTATTCATAACAGAAGGATGCTCGAATCCGCTGACAATGATCCTGTTTCCCCAGCTTCGTCTCGCTCTGGCTGCTCCAAGAATAGCCAGGTTATTCCCTTCTGTCCCGCTGGCGGTGAAATACACTTCCTGCTGTTCACATCCGAGGCTCTTTGCTATTACAGCCCTGGATCTTTCAAGTGCTTTATGCGAATCGAGCCCCTGCGAATACAGTGAGCTCGGATTGCCGAAGTACTCTCTCAATGCCGCATCGGCAGCATCGGCAGCTGCGGGACTGATCGCTGTAGTCGCCGCGTTATCCAGATAAATCATGTGCCCTCTCTAAATATCTTCGTCCGATTATAACACATATATTAAAACAAAGAATTAACGGCATGCCCTCATCTTGAGCGTGTCACTCTCAGCTTTTCCAGCTTTTCCGGATCCGGAGTCACATATGCCGTTTTCTGATTGGTATAGATCACCATCCCGGTCCTTGCGTTTGCAGCCTTCTTTACTCTTCTCGCTTCAGTATAATCTACTGCCACGAGCTGCCCGTTCTTTATGCTGGAATGGTAAGCAGCTATCTCACATGCCTGTGTTAAGCTCTTCTCGTCGGGTTCTATACCTTCGCACCGGAGTATGACGTGGGATCCTGCCGCTCCCTTAACATGCAACCAGATATCTTTGCCTTCTGCCATCCTGAGCGATAGTCTTTCATTCGCAGTATTGTTCCTTCCGGCGATGACTTCCAGACCTTCATCCGTCCTGTACCTGAAGAAGGGATCGCTCTTCCGGTTTCCTCTCTCCTTGTACCGGAACCCCTTGAGGTATCCGGCATCTCTGAGTTCCTTTCTGATGTCTATGAACTCTTCCTCTGTCCTGGCCAGTTCTATCTCATACTGCACCTGACGGAAGTATTCGGCTTCATCTTCTCCTTCCTGAAGAAGCCGCTTGAGCACATCAGCCGCTGTGTGAAGCTTTCTGTAATCCTTATAGTACTTCTGCGCATTTTCATTTGGTCCTTTTGTGACATCAAGCGGGATCCTGCATTCTTCTCCGGTGTAGTAATTGATGACCTTTACCTCACGGTCACCCTTTTTAAATGTATGGAGATTAGCTGTCAGGAGTTCGCCGTACAGTTTTTTCTCATCTGCTCTTGAAGTGTCCGCCAGTTCTTCCCTGCGGGCATTCTGCTTCCTGACATTTCTCTCTATGAGCTGTTTCACCTGCTTGGTCAGATCCTGGCTTCTGGTCCTCATCCTTTCCAGTCTGTCTCTGGAGGAATAATAACTGTCAAACATCTGACTGGCAGATTCAAACTGTTCTTTTCTCAGGCCCTTATATTGTCTGAGATCTATGAAGGAATACTCTACGGGTTTCTCACCGTCGTAGATGATGCTGTACTCTCTTTTGCCCGGATCAGATATAGCGTCCTTTATTCTTCTGAGACCATCAGCAAGTTTAGCTGCTCCGGTGTCATCAAGCATATCTCCGGTCTGATCGTCCACTTCCAGAGCCGCCTCTCTGCACAGAAGCGGTGAAAGGCCGGAAACGACCTGAAGCAGCGCAGCAGAAACTATCCTGCTGCTTTTCCTGACTGCCGCTATTATGTCCTCTTCGTTGCCGCTCATGAACGGTATCTTTTCCGGTTTTGGAGGCTCTGTAAAAGCAGTGCCCGGCAGTATCTCCCTCAGTTCCGACTGCGTGCTGTCTATACGTTTAACTGCATCAAGTATGGTTCCGTCATCACCGACCAGGACAAGATTGCTGTACCTGCCCATCATCTCTGCAGAAATGAACGGAGCCACTTTTTCTCCCATCTCATTAAGCGCATCGAACCTGAACAGCATCACTCTGTCGTCCTCTATGGTATCGACAGAGGTGATCCTTGCCCCGATCAGATGCTTCCTGAGGAGCATACAGAATGCCGGTGGCACGGCAGGATATTCGAACTCCTCATCCGTGACGTGAGCCCTCGCTGTTCCTGATCTTGCCGAAAGGAACAGTGTTCTCCTCTTCTCTCTGGTCCTCATGCTGAACACGGCCTCATCCCTTGAGGGCATATATATCTTTTCCACTCTTGCACCTTTCAGCAGAGTGTCCAGCTCTTCAGCCGCCACATATACCATTGCAGCATCTAACGCCATTGTCTGTCTTTTCCTTTGCTAAATACCTGTCTTCGTCTTATCGTCCCGATCAATTCCGAGAAGCCGTATCTCCTCAATCACCTTAACTGCTTCCCCGTAGTTGGGATCTGTCTTGTCCCTGATGCCGCGGACCACGGCTTCCATCCTTCTTTCAAGGACTGCGATATACTCTTTCCCGTCTTCCGATGAAGCATCTATGCCGCCAAGCCATTTTTCTCTGACACCGAGACATCTTATCGTTCCTGTATACTCTGCAGCCATTACAGTATAGACATGTCTTCTCTCACTGACCGCATATTCTTCTTTAACTGTGAATCCGGAAGCTGCCAGAAACTGCCTGACTTTCTCATGTCTGGATGAAGGCACTAGTATCAGTCTCTTGCTTACGTCCCTGAGCCACGGAGCTTCGCTTATTATCTTCTCCGTCACATCGTCTCCCAGGCCGGCTATTATAACATCAGTGACAGCATCGGCAGGAAGACCGTTCAGTCCGTCCGTAAGCACACATGCATGCTTTCCCCTGTATCTTTCCGATGAAAGAAGTGCAGCCGCCTTTTCAAGCGGCTGCTTCCTGATATCTGTTGCATAGACAAAGGCAGCTCTGCCGGAATCCAGCAGGTACGCGCTGAGTTTGCCGTGATCGCATCCCACATCAGCCGTCACCGACCCGCTTCTCACAAGGTCTGCGGCTGTCTTAAGCCTGCGTGAAAGGGATATCATTTTCACTATCAGGCAGTTCTGGAGAAGAAATCGTTGAGCTTCTCCACCATCTCATCAGCATCGATGCCGTGCACCGCACACGCCTGTTCTACCGATTCACCTGCAGAAGCAGGGCATCCGACGCAGAACATCCCCATCTCGAAGAAGCAGGCTGCGGCCATGGAGTCTCTGGAGATGATGTCGCCTATAATAGTGTCTTTTGTTACTGTATTCATTGAATGACCTCCGGATTTGGTTTCTTATCAGTGGAATTGTATCACACACTGAGAAAAAAAGAAATGCAAGGAAAAAGAGGACCTCATCATCACAGATGCGATCCTCTGTTTTTCTTTTGAACCTGCACGGCAGAAACCGTGCTTCTGCTCAGTCGTCCGTCAGTTGGCTTCCTTCATCTTGGCGAAGCACTCACTGCAATAAACAGGGCGATCCTCACGCGGCTTGAAAGGAACCTTGCAGGGTTTGCCGCAGGATGCACAAACTGCATCAAACATCTCGCG
>CACYBC010000214.1 GCA_902772615.1 uncultured Ruminococcus sp. | reverse complement strand
TTAATTATTCGGGGTGTGGCTCAGTTTGGTAGAGTGCTTGGTTCGGGACCAAGAGGCCGCGGGTTCAAGTCCCGCCACTCCGACCAGAAAACGGGTCTGAAACGTACAGTTTCAGACTCTTTTTTGTATAATTGATTTATGATGTGGATCGTCCTGGCGCAGCCGACCGGCTGCCTGAACGATCTCGTACGGATATATGGACCTGCCATATCTGTGCCTGAACCCTGCGGAGGATGATAAATGCCTGTATACATGGACCATTCAGCTACAACGGCGCTCTCGGAGCATGCGCTGCGGGAGATGCTTCCTTATTTCCGTGAAGAATACGGAAATCCGTCGGCCATCTACAGCCTCGGTCAGACGGCCAAGAACGTTCTTGAGAAGAGCCGTCAGCGCATAGCGAAATTTATAGGAGCTCTTCCCACGGAGGTCTTTTTCACATCGGGAGGAACTGAGAGCGATAACTGGGCAATACGCGGAGTCTGCCAGAGACGCAGGGATAAGGGCAGGCATATCATATCCACGGCTATGGAGCACAATGCTGTCCTGAGGACTCTGCAGCAGATGGAGGAGGACGGGTTTGAAGTCACTTATCTGCTGCCTGACCACCTTGGGAGGATCTCACCTGAGCAGCTGGAGGAGGCGATACGCCCTGATACCGTCCTGATCTCTGTTATGATGGCCAACAATGTAGTGGGCACTGTGCTTAACATAAAGGAACTTGCAAAGGTCGCGAAACGTCACAGGGTGCTGTTCCATACAGACGCGGTACAGGCGGTGGGACATATCCCCGTGAACGCACATGAGCTCGGAGTGGATCTGCTGTCCCTGTCGGCGCACAAGTTCAACGGCCCCAAGGGAGTCGGGGCACTGTACTGCAGGATCCCGAACCCGCTGCCGCCGCTGCTGACCGGGGGCGGCCAGGAGAAGGGGATGAGGTCCGGAACGGAGAACATCCCCGGCATAGTGGGGATGGCAGCGGCGCTCGAAGATGCTGTATCATCGCTGCAGGACAATACGGAGTATCTGAAACGCCTGCAGGACAGGATGATCTCCGGCGTGCTCGAGATACCCGGCGTGCGTCTGACGGGGGATCCCGAAAACCGTCTGCCCGGTTTCTGTTCATTTGTCGTGGAGGGGATACCTCACAGCGTATATGTCGTTAACGAGATGAATGAGCGGGGATTCTGCATCAGCTCGGGATCGGCCTGCTCCGCGGCTTCCCGCGAAGCGTCGCATGTGCTGCTCGCGCTGGGATATGAAAAACATGAGGCAGGCGCCAGCATCCGCATCACCCTTGGGACGGACAATACTGAGCAGGATGTGGAAGACGCACTGGCAGCCCTGAGAGCATCAGTTCAGAAGGCTCGCACAGAAAGCCCGTCGATGGCTTTCTGAATAACGGATATAGGAATTGTGTATTTTCACCTCGGACTGAGGTGTGATATTATTTCTGTAAGAGATCATTAAAATTGGTTTTATTGATGCAGGAGGATCAAAAAATGGGAAATCCCGTTCCTGGGAAAAACGGAGAAAGATATGTTCCTTACTCCGAAAGAACAGGAAATGAGTCTGTCGTCTACTTCACCAGAGATCTTTCGGCGGATGGCCTCAGGAAGATGTACGAGAGGGTAAATGAGCATATCACAGGAAAGGTAGCGGTCAAGCTGCACACAGGAGAGCCTCACGGACCGAACATAATTCCGCGTCCGTGGGTAAAGGAACTTTTTGAGAAGGATCTTCCCGACGCCACGATAGTGGAGACCAACACATACTATGTCGGAGACAGATATACTACCGAGGACCACAGAAAGACCATAGCGATCAACGGATGGGATTTCGCACCGGTAGATATAATGGATGAGTTCGGGACCGCGGACCTTCCCGTCATCGGCGGCAAGTGGTTCGACCATATCACAGTGGGCAAGAGCCTGCTGGATTATGATTCGCTCTTCGTGCTCACGCACTTCAAGGGACATACGATGGGAGGATTCGGCGGATCCGGAAAGAATATCGGAATCGGCTGTGCCGACGGAAGGATAGGCAAGGCCGCCATCCACACCGGATCAAATACTGAGAGCTTCTCCATAACGGAAGAGGAGTTTATGGAGAGGATGACTGAGTCGGCAAAGGCGACGGTCGATCATTTCGGGAAGAACATCACATTCGTGAACGTGATGCGCAACATGTCCGTGTCCTGCGACTGCGAGGGAGTGGAAGCAGAGCCTGTGGTGACGCCCAACGTCGGCATACTTGCCTCAACGGACATCCTGGCGATCGATCAGGCGTGCGTCGATATAGTGTACGCGATGATGGAGGATGAGCATCATGATCTCGTGGAGCGCATCGAGTCCCGTCACGGACACCGCCAGCTCTCCTACATGAAGGAGCTGGGCATGGGCAACAACAGATACGTGCTGGTGGATACCGACAACGGCGATGTGAGGATGACTGCGGAGGATGCAGTGGTAGGCCTCGTGCCTTTCACAGAGTGATCCGCAGCCGGAGCCTTACTGATAAAGGAAAAAGCGACAAAGGATGACGCAAAAAGATATTGCGTCATCCTTTTGCTTGTGATAAAATATTTCGGCAATTCGCATGCGCCTTGTTTCCGGAGGCCAGTGGCCAATGGCTGCCTTCAGTCAAGAGGCGCAGAGGAATTAACAAAAAAGGAGATAGAAAAAATGTCAGTAGTATCCATGAAACAGCTGCTGGAGAGCGGTTTCCATTTCGGACACCAGACCAGACGCTGGAACCCCAAGATGGCTCCGTATATCTATACAGAGCGCAACGGAATCCACATCATCGACCTGCAGCAGACCGTTAAGCTTTTCGACAAGGCTTACAACGATATCCGCAATGCAGCCATGGACGGTGATGTCCTCTTCGTCGGAACGAAGAAGCAGGCTCAGGAGAGCATCATGACTGAAGCTCAGCGCTGCGGCATGCCCTATGTCAACAGCCGCTGGCTCGGCGGAACTCTCACCAACTTCCGCACCATCCGCCGCAGGATCGCCAGGCTCAACCAGCTCAAGACGATGAGAGAAGACGGAACATTCGACCTCCTCACCAAGAAGGAAGTCAGCAAGTACGAAGGCGAGATCGCCAAGTTCGAGAAGTTCCTCGGCGGAATCAAGGACATGGAGCGCCTTCCTGCCGCTCTGTTTGTGGTCGACACCCGCAGAGAGCACATCGCAGTCGCGGAAGCTCACAAGCTCGGTATCCCGATCTTTGCTATCGTTGACACCAACTGCGACCCCGATGAGGTCGACTACATCATCCCCGGAAACGACGACGCGATCCGTGCCGTCAAGCTCGTCTGCTCAGCAATGGCCGATGCCATCATCGAGGCACGCCAGGGCTATCAGGTAGAGCCGGAAGAGTCCGCAGCTCCCACTGAAGCGGCAGACAAGGACGCCGAGGAGACCGAAGAAGAGTAATCAACGACACCCACTGTTTATGGAGGAATAATAATGGCTTTTACAGCTAAGGACGTACAGGCACTCCGCGAGCGTACCGGCTGCGGAATGATGGATTGCAAGAAGGCTCTCACTGAAGCTGAGGGCGATATGGATAAGGCTATCGAGATCCTTCGTGAGCGCGGACTCGCCGCCCAGACAAAGAAGGCCGGCAGGATCGCAGCGGAAGGCGTTGTGTTCGCAACATCTTCCGAGAACGTCGGTGTCATCCTCGAGGTCAACTCCGAGACCGACTTCGTCGCAAAGAACGACAAGTTCATGGACTTCGTCAGGGCCTGCGCAGAAGCAGTCATCAAGAATGATCCCGCCGATGTCGAAGCGCTTCTTCAGTGCGACGGCGGCGAGGGAACCATCGAAGAGATGCTCCGCGACAGGATCCTCACGATCGGTGAGAACATCAAGATCCGCCGCTTCGAGCGCGTTGAAGGCGTAACGGTTCCTTACATCCACATGGGCGGCGTATATGCCACCCTCGTGAAGTTCGAGACATCCCCCGAGATCGCAGCCAAGCCCGAGTTCGTTGAGTTCGGAAAAGACATCGCGATGCAGGTCGCTGCCATCAACCCCACATATCTCAATGAGGAAGAGGTCCCGGCAGAGGTGATCGAGAACGAGAAGGAAGTCCGTATCGCTCAGCTCAAGCAGGATCCCAAGAACGCAAACAAGCCCCAGAACATACTCGACAAGATCGTTGTTGGTGGTCTCAACAAGTATTTCAAGGAAGTCTGCCTGCTCGATCAGCCCTTCGTCAAGGACGACAAGATGAGCGTCAAGGACTACGTGGCAAAGACAGCCAAGGAACTCGGCGGAGACATCAAGGTCGTCAAGTTCCTGCGCTATGAGAAGGGCGAAGGCCTCGAGAAGAGAAACGAGGATTTCGCAGCGGAAGTAGCAGCTCAGATCAATAAATAACCTGACCCAACAAAGCCCATGCCTGACTTAAAAAGGCATGGGTTTTTTCGTTGCGAAATCATTATCAGTACGATAAAATAAATTGGAAATATCAGAAGGGCTGCGGCTCTGCTTTTAAGGGAGAGAGGTTCAGATCTATGCTGAAGTACAAGCGTATACTGTTGAAGCTTTCCGGTGAAGCCCTTGCGGGCGACAGACATTTCGGGATCGATCCCAAGACGCTGGAATCATTCTGCAAGGCCATCAAGGAGACTGCGGATCTCGGAACAGAGATCGGCATAGTCGTAGGCGGAGGGAACTTCTGGAGAGGAAGAGACGCCGCAGGTATGGAGAGGACGAGGGCTGACCATATCGGTATGCTCGCCACTGTCATGAACGGACTTGCAGTCGCGGAAGGACTGGAAAAGCAGGGAGCCACCGTCAGAGTTATGACGGCGATACCCATGCAGAATGTGGCAGAACCCTATATCAGGAACAGGGCCATCAGGCATCTTGAGAAGGGAAGGATCATCATCCTTTCCGGAGGAACTGGAAACCCGTACTTCTCCACTGACTCGGCTGCGGCGCTGCGCGCGGCGGAGAT
>CACYBC010000213.1 GCA_902772615.1 uncultured Ruminococcus sp. | reverse complement strand
CTCCTCCAGTTCAGTTTCAAAGTTAAATTCGTTGTTTGTGATTTCGCTCATCTTTGCGAGCACCTCCTTGATAAGAGGGTACGGCGCGGATGCTCCGGCTGTTACGCCGATCCTTTCCTTGCCCAGCAACAAATCACGCGTGATCTCATTTGCGTTCTCGACACGAACCGTAGGTGCATACTGTTCGCAGACCTCTTTGAGTTTCTGCGTATTGGAGCTGTTATGTCCCCCAATTACGACGCACAGGTCACTTTCCGAAGCAAGCTTTGCCGCCTCCTCCTGCCTCCTATGTGTCGCATTACATATTGTATCAAGAACAGTCAAACTTGTATAGTTTTTTTTCGCTTTTTCCTCTATTTTACGGTACTTTTCGAGGCTGAAAGTCGTCTGTGCGACCATGACTGCGCCGCTGCATCCGTTTGCCTGTTCCATGGCGGCCGGAAGATCCTCTTCCGAGCCGATCACCGCGTATTTTCCGGTGCAGTGTCCGGTTATGCCCTCTACCTCCGGATGCTCCCTGTCACCGGCGATGATGACGAATCTTCCGTCTCTGCCGGCCTCGCTGACTATCCTGTGAGTCTTTGCGACAAAAGGGCAGGTGGCGTCAGCCACCTCTATTCCCAGTTCTGCGCATCTTGCGATAACGTCAGCTCCGACTCCATGGCTGCGGATCACCAGCACGCTGCCTTCCGGGACCTCCTCCGGGGAATCCACCGCAGTGCATCCTCTGCCGGCAAGCTCAGCCACCACCCGGTCGTTATGGATGATAGGGCCCAGCGTGCACACCTTCCGTCCCTCATCAAGATATCTCTCGCACATCCTGACCGCGCGGTCCACCCCGAAGCAGAAGCCGGCCGTCTCAGCAAGTCTTATCTCAGCCATCAGATCCCCAACTTCTCCTTTGCTGTTTCGATGACTTTCCTGATCGAGCCTTCGAGATCCAGTTCCGTCGTATCGATCTCTATGCCGTCATCCGCCAGTTTCAGCGGAGCTATCTCCCTGTGCGTGTCGTTGTAGTCTCTCTTTCTGAGATCCTCCAGCACCGCTTCGTAGTCGGCTTTCTCGCCTTTCTCCAGCAGCTGTTTATATCTTCTCATAGCTCTTTCTTCGGCGGATGCCGTGAGGAAGATCTTGCACCCGGCCTCGGGAAGCACGACAGTCCCGATGTCGCGCCCGTCCATGACCACATCGTTCTTTCTCGCAAGGTCTCTCTGCAGATCCAGAAGGAAAGCCCTGACTTCAGGCTGCGCGGATACCGCGGAAGCAGCCATGGAGACCTCCTCCGTCCTTATCTGTCCGCTCACGTCGTCGCCGTTAAGGAATACCCTCTGCTCTCCGTCGACATATCCGAGATCCACCTTGGTGACTTCAAGCAGTCTGTTTATTCCTTCCCTGTCCTGTATGTCGATCCCGTTTCTCAGCGCAGAGAGGCCTATCGCTCTGTAGAGCGCCCCTGTGTCGACATAGATGAATCCAAGTTCCTTTGCGGCAGCCTTGGCTATCGAGCTCTTTCCTGCTCCTGCAGGTCCGTCTATCGCTATCGCGTTCATGCTTCTTCCTCCTGTTCCGTATCCGGGATCCTTTGCCTCTGTGTTTTCCTTTTCCTTAAGATATTCAGCAGCCGCAATGCCCGCGGCATGTCCTGTTGAGAATGCTATGGTGAGATTGTATCCACCCGTAGCCCCGTCCGCATCAAGTATCTCTCCGGCGAGATACAGCCCCCTGACCAGTCTGGATCCCATCGTCCTGGGATCCACTTCTCTGGTAGATACCCCTCCGGCAGTAACTATGGCCTCGTTCCACCCGCCCGTTCCGGTGACCGTGAGAGGCAGATGCTTGAGAAGTTCCCTCAGTTTGTTTCTCTCAGCAGCCGTAATGCCGTTGACCTTCTTTTCGGGGTCTATCCCGCTGAGTTCCACTATCACCGGTATCAGCGACTTCGGCAGCAGTTCCCCCAGACTATTCTTGAAAGCCCTGTTGGACATCTCCTGCATGTCTCTCAGCAGTCTTTTGTCCAGTGTCTGCGCATCCAGCGACGGTTTGAGGTCTATCCATGTATCAAGGGATTCCGGATCCTCACCGGCGATCAGCGATGACAGCGTCAGCACCAGCGGGCCGGATATCCCCTTCGAGGTGAACAGCATCTCACCCTGTTCGCTGAACAGCACCTTTTTCTTCTTTCTGCAGGTGAGCTTCACGTTTCTGAGAGACAGTCCCTCAGCCTGTGCACACCACTCCTCCCTGCAGGTCAGAGATACCAGTGCCGGATATGTTCCGCTCACAGAATGTCCCAGCCTTGACGCCATCGCGTAGCCGTCTCCGGTGCTTCCCGTAGCCGGGTATGACCTTCCCCCAGTGGCCAGGACAGCCGCTGAGCACCCGATCCTGCCGGATGTTGTCATGACCGAGGTCACCTCACCATCATTCTGTTCGATGTCCTTTACTTCTTCCCTGATGACTCTGACTCCGCACCTCTTAGCCTCATCGATAAGCGCCTGAGCCACGTCGTCAGCCCTGTCACTCACAGGGAACACTCTTCTTCCCCTCTCGGTCTTGAGAGGCACTCCAAGTCCCTGCACGAAATCCATGATGTCATGCGGACCGAATCTGCTCTCTGCGCTTCTGAGGAATCTGCCGCCTCTGAAGATGTTGTCGAAGAACTCCTCGTCGGTGCAGTTGTTGGTCAGGTTGCAGCGCCCTTTTCCGGAGATGCGCAGCTTCATCAGAGGTCTCCTCGCCTTGTCGGCGAGAAGCACATCCGCGCCGCTTCTCGCGGCAAAGATCGCGGCGGTATAGCCCGCCGGGCCTCCTCCTATTACCACTATGTCAGCTCTCTTTGCTGCCATCATTCTCCTCCAGATATCTGCGCGCCAGCTCTTCCTTCTCCCCGCGGCTCAGTTTCTTGAGCCCGGCTTCCCTCTTCATCGCGGAGCTCCTGTCAGCCAGCTTCTCCAGATACACTATCCTGACGGGCCTCCTCGCTCTGGTATAGCGGCTCCCCCTGCCGGAATTGTGTGCCTTCAGCCTTCTCTGCGGATCGTTCGTCCATCCCGAATAGTATGTCCCGTCGGAGCATAGCAGCATGTACGCGTAGCCTGCCCTTTCATTATTGTCTTCCATGTCAATTATTATACAGTCTGTCCGTCCGTACAGCAAAAGAAGCAGGCCTGCCGGTCTGCTTCCTTTATGCGAGGATCATTCACTGTGAATCCAGCCATCTGCACGCTGATACCGCTGCAACTGCGGCATCACCCGTGGCCGTGGTGATCTGTCTCACATTCTTCTGTCTGCAGTCGCCCGCCACGAATACGCCGGGCGTCATCGTCGTGCAGTTCTCTCCCGAGTCGAAGTATCCGTTGACTGCCAGCTTCGCCACCTTTGCGAAGGGGCCGTTCTCCGGGATCTGTCCGATGGCTACGAACACTCCGTCAACATCCAGAGGAACGCTCTCTCCTCTCTCGGTGTT
>CACYBC010000212.1 GCA_902772615.1 uncultured Ruminococcus sp. | reverse complement strand
GGTCGGTAAACATGGTCCTTCACCCGGTACTGGCAACGGCTATGTACGCTTTCGGCGGAATGTACCTGGTGATAACCGTCGACCTGATCACATTCATCATCGCATTTGTATCGCTAGCCTTCATGATCAGGATCCCGGAAGTCGAAACTGACGGAGATTCAGAGAAGGTCTCTGTGATCCGCTCAGCCGGAGAGGGGCTGGCTTTCCTGGGAGAGAACAGACTGGTGCTGTATCTCATTCTGTTTCTGGCCGGAGTGAATCTGGTCGCTTCAGCTTTCGACTCGGTGCTGCCGGCATATATCCTTCCGCTTGAGAACGGAGGAGAGAAAGTGCTGGGTACGGTACTGTCCACAGCAGGTCTCGCAATGGTCGCCGGGAGTCTGGCGGTCACCATTGTTCCGAAACCGAAAGACAGAGTCAGAGTCATCCTGTATACGATGCTGTTTTCGCTGACCACCGACAACCTTCTCATGTCGCTCAGCAGGTCTCCCATGTCTTGGTACATCGCCCAGATCCTCGGGTATGTGCCTGTCCCCATAATGTCTTCAAACCTTGACGTAGTCATCAGAACATCGATTCCCGTTGAGATGCAGGGAAGGGTATACGCATGCAGAAACACGCTTCAGTTCTTCACGATCCCGCTGGGACAGTTCCTTGGCGGTCTTCTGGTCGACAGGTTCTGTGAGCCGTTTATGGCTGCGGCGGGAAGCGGATTCGCCGGGAAACTGTTTGGCAGCGGACCCGGATCAGGGGCTGCGCTGATGATCTTCCTTCTCGGAATAGCCGGATTCGCGATCTGCGCGGTATTCATGAGGATACTCAGGGATCACAGCTACTCAGAATAAAAGGATCTGAAGAACCGGTCTGTGTAGAAACACGGACCGGTCTTTTGTCTGTCTTGTCAATTGACGGATAGAAATGCGTGATAATAAAATCAAATCACAGAATACAGATTATAAGGAGAAACTATCGTGTTAAGAGAAGTCAGAGTAGAAAACGGCCTGGTCCGCGGTATTCCTGCGGCAGATCCCAGGATAACCGCTTTCAAAGGGATCCCATACGCCGCGCCTCCTGTCGGTGAGCTCCGCTGGAGAGCGCCTCAGCCGGCAGCGGACTGGGAAGGCGTGAGAGACTGTGCCAGGTTCGGACCTATCGCGATGCAGGAGACGCCAGGCCTGGATCCCAATGCATTCTATTCCAAAGAGTGGCATGTCGATCCGGAGATACCGATGAGTGAAGACTGTCTGCAGCTTAATATCTGGACTCCCGCAAAAAGCGCAGATGAGAAACTGCCCGTAATGGTCTGGATATTCGGAGGAGGTCTCTACAACGGATATCCCGCGGAGATGGAGTTCGATGGTGAGAGATTCGCAAGAAGAGGCGTCATCCTGGTCTCTGTCAACTACAGGCTGAACGCATTTGGATTCCTCGCGCATCCCGAGATCACAAAGGAATGCCCGGAGTTCCCGACGAATTTCGGACATCTGGATCAGAGATTTGCCCTGCAGTGGATCAAGCGCAACATAGGGGCATTCGGAGGAGATCCTGAGAACATTCTGGTATTCGGTCAGTCGGCGGGCGGCGGAAGCACCTTCATGCAGGTGATCTCTCCGCTGAACGAGGGCCTTTTCCAGAAAGCGATCCACCACAGCAGCGGCGGGCAGCTGCCTCCTGCTCTTGACAGCTTTACGCTTGAAGATGCCGAGAAGATGGGAGAGCAGTTCTTTGCGGATCTCGGCGTCAGCACCCTCGCAGAAGCGAGAGCTCTGCCTGCGGAGAAGATCGTGGAGCTCGGCAAACTCAGAAAGTACAATTTCGGCACGGTGGTAGGCGATGCGTTCATGCCAGATTATCCGACGAGCATGATCACGGACGGAAAGCGCAATGATATCACCATCATGACGGGAAATACAGGCAACGAATTCCAGATCCGAGTCCAGGGCGAGACGATGGATGAGATAAAGGATTATGCCAAAATGATGTTCGGCGACCGCGCCCAGGAGTATCTGGATATCATAACGAAGGATACCGACGATATAGAACAGATCAAAAAGAACGGTCAGTGGAACCGCTTCGCTGTCGGCAACTATATCTGGCTTGACACCAACATCGCTCAGGGGAAACCCAACATCTACTATTATTACTTCAATCCGGAGATCCCCGGGGACGATGCCGGTTCGTTCCATTCCAGCGACCTGTGGTTTGCATTCGAGACGCTGGCAAAATGCTGGAGACCGTTCCAGGGCAAACACTACGATCTGGCCCGCAAGATGTGCAACTACTGGACTAACTTCGCAAAGACGGGAGATCCCAACGGACCTGACAATGACGGTACGCCGATGCCTGAATGGCGCATAACTTCTGCCGGAGATGTCCATCCGATGTACTTCGGAGATGATGCTGCAATGGATGAGAGCCCGCGTACTGATCTGGAGAACTTCCTTGTTGATTTCTACTCAAAGAAACTTGCCAATAAGGAAAAGATCACGTTCGGAAGGGCGGTAGGCCGCAGGGCAGACGGTTCTCTGATCATGAAAATGGGATGATATGCCCGATTTGACAGGATATCCATGCGCCTCCCTGAAAGGGGAGGCGCATTTGTGTAAAGTTACATAATATGCGGATACAACAACGAACGGATCGCCCGATCTTGTTTCTGATGTGTAACTTGCATTTGACACATAAAAGCTTTAAACTATTAAAGTACGAAAGAAAGAACAGGTTTTCTCATGAACAGAAATCTCAACGGCAGATACTTTTATTTCAGGGCTTATTTTGAGGCTCTGTATTTTGAGGTGAATAAAAGTTAAGCTGCCGGAGAAAAGAGAAAGAACGTCCAGCGGCTTTGCCAGAGAGGCAGGACCGCTTTTTTTTCGGCAATTATCGTTTAGGTAGGTAAACAGAATGAAAAAGAAACTGACCGCGCTTTTTTTGATCGCTGTTCTTATGTTCGCTCTGGCCTCATGCGGGCAGAAGAAGGAAGAAGAGAACAACAATGAGCCCGCTGACGAACCCAGGGTGTTCCATGTCGGCATAGTTCAGCTGGTACAGCATCCGGCTCTGGATGCAGCTACTCAGGGATTTCAGGACGCGCTCAGGGAGAAACTGGACGACCGTGTCGTGTTTGACGTAAAGAACGGCTCCGGCGAACCTGCGAACTGCACGACCATAGTAAACGGATTCATCTCAGATGAGGTCGATCTGATCATGGCAAATGCGACCCCAGCCGTTGCGGCGGCTGCGACGGCCACATCCGATATCCCGATCCTGGGAACATCAGTCACGGAGTATGGCGCGGCACTTGATATCGCAAACTTCAACGGAACATCCGGGATCAACGTTTCGGGAACATCCGATCTGGCACCGCTGGATCAGCAGGCGCAGATGGTCAAAGATCTTTTCCCGGAAGCAAAGACCGTAGGTATACTGTTCTGTTCATCGGAGGCTAACTCCAAATATCAGGTCAAAGTTGTATCGGAATGCCTGGTCAAACTCGGCATGGAACCCAAGGAATTCAGTTTCACCGATACCAATGATATCGCCGCAGTTGCCCAGCAGGCATGCGATGAATCGGATGTGCTGTACATCCCAACTGACAACAAGGCTGCCGACTGCGCGGAGACTATAAACAACGTAGCGTCTGTCGCAAGCGTACCGATCATCGCCGGTGAGGAAGGTATCTGCAAGGCATGCGGTGTTGCTACGCTTACTATCGATTACTATGACCTCGGACACGAGACCGGCCTCATGGCTTTCGAGATCCTGGAGAATGGTGCGGATGTATCAAAGATGGAGATCCGCTATGCTCCCGAATTCACCAAGAAGTTCAATCCTGCTCTTGCGGAAAAGTTCGGACTCACCTTCGGTGATGACTATGTAGCAATAGAAGACTAAGAACGAAAGGAAACGATCCTTTTATGAGCGTTATAGACTATTTCTATTCGTTGGATCCGTCAAAGCTTGTTAAGAATCTTCCCGGCGGCATAGCTCAGGGTATACTCTGGGGGCTTATGGCTCTCGGAGTATACATTACGTTCAGACTGCTCAATGTCTCCGACCTCACAGTCGAAGGTTCTTTTGCGACAGGCGGGGCCGTGACAGTTGTTCTGATAACAGGGGGCAGCCCGGCCTGGCTGAGTTCTTTGTTCGGAGCTGCATCGGAGCAGTTTCCCACCTGGGCTGCACTGCTTATAGCATTTATCGTAGGCGTGCTATGCGGCCTGATCACCGGAATGCTGCACAGTTATCTGGGTATTCCGGCTATCCTGGCGGGAATACTTACCCAGCTTGCGCTTTTCTCAGTAAATCTCCGTATAATGAACATGTCCTCAAATATCCCTGTAAGCGTTGACAAGTATGATCTCTATGTCTCGGGAAGATATGTGCTGAAGTCGATTCCCGTTGCGGCTGTTATAACTGCTGCGGTCATAGGGATCTTGTACTGGTATTTCGGTACCGAACAGGGAAGTGCGATCAGATCCACGGGCAACAACCCGGTGATGAGCAGGGCACAGGGAATAGATATTGAAAAGATGAAGATGATCGGCTTCGCCATCTCCAACGGAATAGCTGCGCTGGCCGGGGGCCTTGTGGCTCAGTATCAGGGATTCGCTGACGTCAACATGGGAAGAGGAGCGAGCGTCATAGGACTCGCTGCAGTCATCATAGGCGATGTCGCATCCAAAGCTATATTCAAGGGACACATCAATTTCGCGGTCAAGATGGCTTTCGTGATCCTGGGCGGGATAGTCTACTATGCCGTCGTCATCCTGGTACTCTGGATGAAACTGAACACCAACGATCTCAAACTGTTCACCGCACTGATCGTGGCGCTGTTCCTGGGGATACCTTATCTCCAGGGCAAAAAGAGGGAGTCATTTGCCTCTGCTGCGAAAGGAGGGAGCGGAAATGCTGAGACTTGAGAATGTCTGGAAGGTGTTCGATCAGGGAACTATCAACCAGAAAGTAGCCCTGAAGGGAATAGACCTGAACATTAAAGAGGGCGAGTTCGTCACCGTCATCGGCGGAAACGGAGCCGGTAAGTCTACGCTTCTGAATGCTGTTGCAGGTACATGGCCGGTCACCAAAGGCAGGATTTTTATCGACGGGAACGATGTTACCGGCCTTCCCGACTACAAAAGAGCATCTTTTATAGGCAGAGTCTTCCAGGATCCGATGCTGGGCACTGCATCTGAGATGCAGTTGGAGGAGAACCTCGCGCTGGCGTTCCGCAGGGGGAAAAAACGCGGGCTCAGCTGGGGAGTTACTAACGAAGAGAGAAAGATGTTCCGCGAGAGGCTGGCTGAACTTGGCCTTGGACTGGAAGACAGACTCACTGCTCAGATAGGAACACTTTCCGGAGGACAGCGTCAGGCTGTCACCCTGCTCATGGCAAGTCTTAATGCACCTAAGATCCTCCTTCTGGATGAACATACGGCTGCGCTGGATCCTGCGACGGCAGCCAAGGTGCTTGAGATATCCGACAGCATAGTAAGAAAAGAGAATCTGACATGTCTCATGATAACCCACAACATGAGCGATGCTATAAACCTTGGTGACAGGCTTATCATGATGAATGAAGGAAGCATCGTCGTAGATATCTCCGGAGACGAGAAGAAACAACTTAACAAAAATGACCTCCTGCAGAAATTCGCCGATGTCGCAGGAGTCCAGGAAGAGACTGATTCAGTC
>CACYBC010000211.1 GCA_902772615.1 uncultured Ruminococcus sp. | reverse complement strand
GAGAACGAGACCGGCTGGTTCTGGCAGGGCAAGCTCAACTACATCGCCGACAACCTCATCGCCGAGGGAAAGTGCGAGGAGATGATCATTGTTGCAAGCAGCTTCGCGGCTCCAAAGGAGCTGGAAGACGGCACCTTCATCGACAAGGGATTCCCGGAAGTCATGTGCAACGAGATCGTACCCTTCATCGACGGCAAGTACCGCACTATAGCCGACAGAGAATACAGGGCGATGGCAGGCCGCTCCGCAGGCGGCTCCATGGCCAGACAGATCGCCCACGGCCATCCGGAATGCTTCGCCAACCTCGGTCAGTTCAGCTGCGGCGGCGGTTTCTCCGTCGCAGGGCTCACCACTGTCCAGGGCGGCTTCCTGCTCCTGCCCAACGGCACGCTGCAGGCTTCCGGCGGTCCCCGCTACGACGAGCTGTTCGCTTCTCCCGAGCACTACAACAGCACCATGAAGGTCACCTTCATCACCTGCGGCACCGATGACCCGAGACACAAGTACACCGAGCCCCAGGTACAGGAGCTGATCGACAAGGGCTACAACTTCGAGTACGCCTGCTATCCCGGATACCACGAGTGGGACGTCTGGAGGTACAGCGCAAGAGACTACATGATGAGGCTCTTCAAATAGTCTTAACGATGTTTAAAGCGCGGAGCATTTGCTTCGCGCTTTTCTTGTCTTATAATAATTGAAAACTGTCCCGGAGGATTTACCCATGCTGGATGGAGTGAAGCGATTCGACATGTCGAAGAAGCCCATGAAGATGCACCTCAGGCCTCTCATCTGGGCTCTGTGCGCGCCGGATCTCATCAAGCACCGCAACCACCTCACAAAGATCGGCATGGAGGGCATAAAGCCTCCCTATCTGCTTCTTTGCAACCACAACGCATTTATGGACTTCAAGGTGTCCACCAGGGCCACCTTCCCCCACCGCGTCAACTACGTGGTCGCCATAGACGGTTTTCTCAAGAGAGAGTGGCTGCTAAGGTTCATAGGCTGCATCTGCAAGCGCAAGTTCACCAACGACATACTGCTCATAAGACAGCTCAAGCGCGTCGTGGACGCGGGAGACATCGCGGCGGTCTACCCCGAGGCCAGATATTCCCTTTGCGGCACGACTGCGGTCCTGCCGGATTCCCTCGGAAAAGTCGCGAAATACCTCAAGGTCCCCGTTGTCACGCTGATATGCCACGGACACCACGTGAACTCCCCCTTCTATAACCTGCCCGACCACAATGTAAAGGGCACCGAAGCCGTCATGAAATGTCTGTTCACCGCAGATGAGGTGGAAAAGGCATCGGCAGAGGAGATCTTCTCCCGCATACAAGAGGAGTTCAGGTACGACGACTTCGCCTGGCAGAAGGAGAAAGGTCTCCGCATCACCTACCCGAAACGAGCCGAAGGCCTGCACAAGGTCCTGTACCAGTGCCCTCACTGCGGCACCGAGTACCGCATGTCCTCCTCCGGCACCGTGCTGAAATGCGACGCCTGCGGAAAGCAGTGGAACGTTACCGAACTGGGCGAGCTGGAAGCGGAAGACGGCGATACGGAATTCAGCCATATTCCCGATTGGTACGAGTGGGAGCGCATGAACGTGAGGAAAGAGGTGTTGGACGGCACTTACTCATTTACCTGCAAGGCCAGGGTCGACGCCCTGCCCAACGCGAAGGGATACATCGATCTCGGGGAGGCTGTGCTCACCCATGACATGAACGGGTTCCGACTCACTGGCAGCTACAACGGCGAGAAATACGAACAGGTTTGGCCGGTCAGATCACTCTACTCCTGCCACATCGAGTATGAGTATCTCGGTAAATACGGAGACTGCGTGGACCTCAACACCCTGACGGACACCTTCTACATCTATCCAAAGGACTGTCTGTTCTCAGTGACCAAGTTCGCTCTCGCCACGGAAGAGCTGTACTACAAGGATTACACCTGAATAACAGGATACTAAAGAAAAGCGCTATGACACAGCCGCCTCAGTATAGAGGAGAAAGCTGAACATAGCGCTTTTGGGGTTTTTGTCATGAATCTGTAGTGTGACTGTTATCCTTAATTTTAAAATGGTGATCCCTGCCAGATTCCTAATCGTTTCCCTTATATTTGTCGTAATCAGGGTCACGCTCTTCTATGTATCACTGTGATAACAGTCCTTTCCGGCTTCTTTCTTCTATTTTACCCTACTGTTTTGAGGCGATGTATCTCGCCACATGCACACCGCTGGCGGACGCATGGGACAGTGAATGTGTTATGCCGGAGCAGTCTCCTATCACGAACAGGTCATCGAATGACGTCATGAGGTTTTCGTCCACCGCGACCTCCATGTTGTAGAACTTGACTTCCACTCCGTAGAGCAGCGTGTCGTAGTTGGCGGTTCCCGGAGCGATCTTGTCCAGCGCGTAGATCATCTCGATGATGCCGTCCAGGATGCGCTTGGGCATCACGAGGCTGAGGTCTCCGGGCGTGGCCTCCAGTGTGGGCACCACGAAGGATTCGTTGATCCTCTCCCATGTGCTCCTGCGTCCACCTATGAGATCGCCGAAGCGCTGGATGATGACTCCCCCGCCCAGCATGTTGCTGAGCCTTGCGATGCTCTCACCGTAGCCGTTGCTGTCCTTGAAGGGCTCTGAGAAGTGCTTGGCGACCAGCAGCGCGAAGTTGGTGTTGTCGGTCTGCTTCGAGGGATCCTCGTAGCTGTGGCCGTTGACGGTCACGATGCCGTTGGTGTTCTCGTTGACTACGATGCCCCTGGGATTCATGCAGAAGGTCCTGACCAGGTCGTTGTACTTCTGCGTCCTGTAGACTATCTTGCTCTCATAGAGCTCGTCCGTTATGTGCGCGAAGACCGATGCGGGGAGCTCAACCCTGACTCCGATGTCCACCCTGTTGCTCTTGGTGGGTATGTCCAGATCCTTGCATACGTTCTCCATCCACTTGCTTCCGGACCTGCCGGCGGAGATGACGCAGTACCTGCAGTCGAAATCTCCCTTGTCAGTGACTATCCTGTATCCGTCCTCCAGTTTCTCTACAGTTTCGGCGGATGTCAGGAAACGGAAATCCACCTTGTCCCTGAGCTCATTGAAGAGGTTCTCCAGCACGACATAGTTTTTGTCGGTCCCGAGGTGCCTTACAGAGGCGTCCAGCAGGTGAAGATCCTGCTCAAGGCACTTTCTCTTGAAGTCTGACTGGGCCGTGGTGTAGAGTTTTGTGCCCTCTCCGCCGTGGGACATGTTGATGCTGTCCACGTAGTTCATGAGCTTCAGTGCCTTGTCCTTGCCGATGTACTCGTGCAGCGTGCCTCCGAAATCGTTGGTGATATTGTATTTGCCGTCGGAGAACGCTCCCGCTCCGCCGAAGCCGTTCATGATGGAACATGGCTTGCAGCCGATGCAGGACTTGACGTTCACTCCGTCTATGGGGCATCTGCGCTGCTCAAGAGGCTTACCTGCCTCCAGCACGCATACAGACAGCTCCGGGCGGAGCTTATTGAGCTCATATGCGGTGTAGATCCCTCCGGGACCCGCGCCGACTATCACGACATCGTATCTCATTTTCTTAATCCTTCTGATCTATCCTTTTAAAAACACAACAGAGTAATCATATCACACGGGTCAAGCGTATTGTTTAACACAAATGCACTTACTTTTACCGCGGATATGTGATATATATACTGCAGAAAAACTGCAAGGAGCAATTAGCATGAAAAAGAATTCGTTACTTTTCTATCTCGGTCTCGCAATGACCGTGATCGGCGTCTTCCTTTTCTTTACCATAGTGCGCGTGGGAGATTTCTCCTTCACACACATCGGCAGGTACAATACCGGCCCGATGATCCTCGTCTTCTGGTGCGTCATGCTGGCTTTGTTCGTCATCTACAGATCTGTCATATTCGAACTGCTGCTGGCGCTGAGCACCATCGCGCTCATCATAGTCATCGTACTCAACGTACACATCTACGTGGTCTCCACATCCATGATCAAATTCATCGCGATCCTGGCTCTGATCTTCGGAGGAGCCGGACTTATGATAAGGGAGAACATCGCATAAAGTCCTAATACATTAAAACGGCCCCGGTCTTTACTGATCGGGGCATCTTTATGTTCAGGGAAGATATGTCGTGGTGTATCCGGGGTTGCTGTCCGGCCTCAGGCTGTTGGGATAGTGTATGTCGGTCTGTATGTCCATCACTATCTTCTGCGCCGTGGTGTAGATCTCTTCAGGGTCCGTCACGTCCAGGAAGCACCTGGAGGCGTTGGAGAGTTCAAAGTAGATGTCCCCCACTCCCAGCATCTTGTCGAACAGGCTGTATCTGAGCGATACGTTGGATATGTCGGTGTAAAACACCGAATCGACGTTCAGGTTCACAAAACCGGTGATGATTATTATCCTCTTGTCGGTCAGCACATACTCGGTGTTGTCCCAGCGCTTGCCCGCGGTCGCGACGTTGTATACCCACGCCCATACCGGGAACAGATGCACAGCGAAGAACGCTACGATGAACCCGATGAACATCACGTTGCTGAGCGCAGAGAATGCACCGGACTTGTACATCATGTAGATGAAGAAGAAATCGAACAGGAACCACAGGAGCGCCATCGGGAACATGAACGCGCACTTGTTGAAGATGAACGCGAACCTCTTGGGCTTGCCGTGCCAGATGATGTTCTCCCCGTTAGTCAGAAGGTTCTCTATCTTCTTTACGGAAGCGCCAAACTCATCCTGATATTTAGACATTTCAGTACCTCCCGGTAATTATCTGTCTTCATTGTATAACAATTCCGTCCGAACTTGAACAGTGAGGTCCAAAAAGACGCGTTCAGATGCTGTACTGCAGCAGGCTCCCTGCCGTCTCGGGTTCCCCGAAGCCAGCCCTGTCCAGAAGCACATGGGCGTTGTAATGGAAGGCTGAATGCTCCATCACACGGAAGGCCGCAGCAAGAAGGTCCACCAGATCACTCATTCCGCTGATCCGTTCCATATTGCCGGTGACCAGCACGCCTATGAAGCACAGCAGCGCGCACAGGCTCTCGTACTCCTCCGTCTCGTTCTCCCTGGTCTCGGAGTAAGGGAACTTCTCCACGAAGAAATGGTTCACCATGACGTTCTCCTGGATCATCTCTATGTCAGGGAACATGGTCTTGAGCATTGCTCTTCTCTTGTCGTACTCGTTCTCCGTGATGCCCCTGAGGGTCCTGAGCGCATTGTCGCAGTACTCCGCCAGGCTGCTCTCGTTCTCATAATAGTGTTCGCAGAAGCTGAACATCACTTTTAGACATTCCTCAAAGCTTCTCTTCTCCGCGCGTCTGCCGCTTATGAGCTGTCCTACGGACTCAAAACTCTCCGCCAGGGACGAATTGCGGTCCTGGATGATACCGATGCACTGCATGCGCAGAGACATCCTGTACGGCGGTTCGTACCCCGTTCCGACCGATCCTATGTCTGCCGATATGAACCTCAGCGGATCCTTCCTTTCAGCCAGGATCTCTATGACCCTCTCGCAGCTGTTGGACAGCGAGGCTTCGCATAGATCGGTCCTGATGGCGCGGGGATAAAGCCTGCAGACGCCCGGCAGCGCATCCTCCCCTTCCGACGCGTGCAGCAGGCATAGCCCGTCCTCAGCGCGCAGCGGACAGTTGCCGAGCCAGTCGTGGTTCAGCACCGCGTATCGCTCAGACGAGGCGTCCCTGGGTATGTAGAAAGCCCTGGAGATCCTTCTCTGGATCTCCTCCGTGGTGCTTATACTGAGTATGTCGAAGTACTCCTTCTGTGTGATCGCAACGTCCCAGCCTTCGCAGCAGCTTCTGCGGCATTCCCCGCATTTGCAGGAGAACTGTTCATAGAAATCAGGGACGAGAAACTGTGTCAGATCGTATTCCATTGCTTTATCAGAGTATCATGTAAAAAATTAACGGAATAATTATATATTTGAGATTTTTCCCAGTTCAATATCCGCAATGATTACAGATTTTTACAACGGAAAAGGCACCGCAGCTCATGCTCCGGTGCCATGTATTTATGCAGTTTTCGATCAGTCTCTTTCCAGCCTGAAGGCCATGGGATAGACGCCTATCGCCGCAAAAGAAGAAACGCAGTATCTCACTGTTCTCAG
>CACYBC010000210.1 GCA_902772615.1 uncultured Ruminococcus sp. | reverse complement strand
GCTTTTCTCAGTTTCTCCACATACTGCTCCGTTTCCGCGCGGAAGGGATCTATAGTCCCCACGAAAGTACATGCCGGAGGCATCCCGCTGAGATCTTCTTCTCTTGCCGGAGCCGCATAACTCGGCACATCGCCGTCTTTTGGATATCCTGCCAGGTAAAGGTCCCACCCCGCTCTGTTGGAGCGGGTGTTCCAGACAGGCGCGTCGTTGTTTTTCGATGTCTCTGTCTCCCTGTCATCCAGCATCGGATAAAGCGGTATCTGGAAAGCGATGTGCACTATGCCTTCATCTCTTGATCTGAGGCATACCGCTGCAGCAAGACCTCCTCCCGCGCTGTCTCCTCCTACCATGATCCGGTTTCTGTCTATATCCAGCTCATCGGCGTTCTCAACCATCCAGTACAGTGCCAGACAGCAGTCGCTCAGGGCAGCCGGGTAGGGAGCTTCCGTTGACCTCGTGTAATCAGGCATCACAGCTACGCATTCGCCTTCCGTACAGAATATATCCGCAAACAGGTGATCCTGCTCCGGGACGCCGGTGGCATACCCGCCTCCGTGGATCCACAGAAGTCCTGCAGCTCCGCTTTTTCGCTTTTCTACGTTCTTGGCTCTGCATATAAGGACCCGCAGTTCCGACCCATCGCCTCTCGGAATGAACCTCTCTTCCGCATCCGTGTGGACAGGCGCCCATCTGCCTTTGATCAGTTTATCTTCTGCCATGTTGGTCTTGCGGAAAAACTCTTCATCCTGATACGGTCTGATCCTTCTGAAAGCAGTGCCGATCCTGCGCATGCTCTCCTCGATATCAGTATCCTTTATCTCGTACTCTGCCAAATGGATAAATCTCCTTTCGTACAAGATTATATTAACACATGCCTGATCCCCCCGTATATCCGGCATCTTTCTGCAGACACAAAAAGGCCCGGGAGCACATAAGCTCTCAGGTCTTTCTAAACCTGTCCCGTTCAGATCTCGAAAAGGTCTCTGGGGAATTTCGTAAGCGATTCAGCGCCTGTCTCAGTGACAAGCACCATGTCTTCCACTCTCATATATCCTTCATTCGGGAAGAACATCTTCGGTTCGGAGCAAAATATCATCCCGGGCTGGAGGATAAGATCCGAATCGAACGTCATCCACGGCACCTCGTGTACATCGGTTCCAATATGGTGTCCGTTTCCGCCGCGTCCCTCTCTCTTGAATCTCAGATAATCGTAGAATCCCAGTTCTTCCGCCTTGTCACAGATGTAGTTGTAAAGATCACCGTAGCGGGTAACGCCAGGCTTTATCTGTGAGATCATATAACACTGCGCTGCCTGGAGCGCGGCATAGCCGTTCTTTACCAGTTCCGGCGCTTTTCCCCAGTAGACAGTGCGGCCCCAGTCGGAGCAGTATCCCTGATCCATATAGCCTATATCGAATGCGACCATCGTCCCGGGCACGAGCTTCCTTTCGGGTTCAAAAGGCTCTATGTTCTGGGCGTTCTCGGTGTTCCTTGTCTTGAACCCGCAGGTGGGCGGGAATGAAAGATCCTGTATGCCGTGGGAAAGGCCATAGTCGATTATGCCCCTCTCACACTCAAACATCGTCATGCCTTCATACATGTGTCTGACCACATACATGACTGCGTCGTCGGTGAACTCTGCCAGTTTTCTCATCTGCGCGATCTCTTTTTCGTCCTTGATCCTTCTTATATCATCAAAGACCGTCTCTGCGCTGGCCGTCTCTATCTCAGGATCGACCTCCCTCAGCGTGGTTACGAACCACTCTTCGCAGTCCCTTCCTATTCCGATCTTTTTTCCATCGACTATGTGTCTGAGTTCATCTTCGAACTGATCCATATAACTCACCACGACATCATGTTCAGTGGTATCAAAATGATCCTTTTTCGAAGGTATCGTCAGTATGGTGGTCTTTCCCTCCCTGTTCATGTAGATCATGCACTCAGGGAAGATATGGCTTCCTGCAACCGGCGCTCCGAGATTCATGCAGTTCCTCTGCCAGAAATAGGACGTGCACTCCGACAGATACTGGAAGTTGGCTCCTGCAGCAAACAGCAGACCGTCCAGCCCAGTCTTTTTGAATTCATCAAAACATCTTTTTCTTCTGTCTGTCATTTGTTATTTCTCCTTTTTTTGATATCAATTATATGCTTTCGACCGCAAAGGTCATCCTATAAGTTTTGTGATCAGTTCCCATGTCAGGTTAGGAAGTTTTTCAAAACTATACTGCATATCAACACGTTCTGTAAACATATGCGCATCCTTTCCGTACGTTCCCAGATTGACCAGCGGCACATCTCCCAGCAGACTGATAAAACTGGCATCGGATATGAACGGGTAATATGTCCGAACGGGAACGCCGAGCTGTGCCGCGGCGATCCCGATCTCTGATGAGGGATCCACGGTCACGGGAGGATAACTCACACCGGCCATGAATACCACCACTGCAGGTGACATATCTCGGTCCATCCCGCGGAGCCTGGCAGCTTCTGACAGCCAGAAATCCCTTATGTCTCTGTATGGGTCCGGCTCTCTGATCTGAGCACCGACAGACTTCGCGTATTCACTGAGCGTCAACACTCTGGGACGCAGGTCCTCTGCATCCGCGCTGCCGAAATACTCTTCTTTTGCATGCGCCTGCCGGCAGGCAGCCTTTTTGACCGCTTTGCCGACTTCATCCTTAAAAACAGCCAGGATCTCTTCTTCTGTCTTTTTCAGAGAGAACCAGTTGAAATACACATATGCGCTGTCCGCCGTCTGAACGCTGTAGGTGCTCTTCGTATCGCTCTGTTTCAG
>CACYBC010000209.1 GCA_902772615.1 uncultured Ruminococcus sp. | reverse complement strand
TAAATAATAAAAGAGTTTTTCCGAGAAAAATAGAATGCCCTTAAGACAAGGGCATTCTTTCATTTATCACTGATTGACAGAACCATATGTTTCCAGATGCCGTTTTATGGCCTGAAAGGCTTCATCGCTGATCACGTGTTCTATCCTGCAGGCATCTTCCGCCGCACACAGGGAGTCTACGCCCAGGGATGTAAGTATCTGAGTCAGGATGCGGTGCCGTTCATATATCTTTTCCGCGACAGAACGCCCTTGCTCTGTGAGGGCGATATAACCGTTGTTTCCGACTACTATGTATCCTTCTGAACTCAGTTTGCTCACTGCTCTGCTGACAGAAGCCTTGGAATATCTCAGTTTAGCGGCGATGTCTGTTGCCCTGACAATATTCTTTTCTTTTCCCAGAATCAGTATCGTTTCGAGATACATCTCGCCTGATTCTCTCATACGGCATCACCTCATCTCTTTACATTATGCTAGAGCAAAAAGCGATAATAGTCAAGTTACCGTTAGGTAATTAAAAATACGTCAATTGTATAATAGGTAACTGAAGATACAGAAAAATACCATAAAACATTGACATGTTAGCGATGACTAACTATAATAGTTCACGGTTAGCAATGGGTAACAAGTGCTGACAGAAGGAGGTTCTGAATGATGCCGCTGGGATATGCGACTGCAGGTGAGGACAATGTGATAGTGCGTGTCGGAGGGAGTCCTGAAGTGAAGAAGCATCTGGAAGACATGGGATTCGTCACAGGCGGAATAGTGAGGGTAGTCACTGAGATGGGAGGGAATCTCATTGTTGATGTCAAGGACACCAGGATCGCGATTAGCCGTGAAATGGCACAAAAGATAATGATTTGAACAAGGAGAAGAGGAATATGAAGACTCTGAGAGATGTTAACATCGGAGAGACCGTCAGAACAGTAAAGCTGCACGGTGAAGGCGCAGTCAAACGAAGAATAATGGATATGGGCATCACGAGAGGCACTGAGATCTATGTGCGCAAGGTCGCGCCGCTTGGTGACCCAATCGAGGTAAATGTGCGCGGATACGAACTGAGCATACGCAAAGCTGACGCGGAAATGGTGGAAGTCGAGTGAGGTTCTGCCTGTACGCAAAGCCATGTTATTAAGTTAGAAATGACTAACCAATACATCGTATAAAGTGAGGAAGTCAAATGAGTATCAGAATCGCCCTTGCGGGCAACCCGAACAGCGGTAAGACTACGCTGTTCAATGCACTGACCGGCTCGAACCAGTTCGTCGGCAACTGGCCGGGCGTCACGGTAGAGAAGAAGGAAGGAAAACTTAAAAAGCATGATGATGTGATCATCACTGACCTTCCCGGTATCTACTCGCTCTCCCCTTACACGCTGGAGGAAGTAGTTGCCAGAAATTATCTGATCGAGGAAAAACCGGATGCGATACTTAACATCGTTGACGGTACGAACCTTGAAAGAAACCTGTATCTCACAACGCAGCTTACGGAGATAGGTATCCCGGTCGTCGCGGCGGTGAACATGATGGATGTTGTCAGGAAGAACAATGACAAGATCAACATCAAGGAACTGTCACGCCAGATGGGCTGTGAGTTCGTAGAGATCTCCGCACTTAAGGGAGAAGGCGTACAGGAAGCTGCGGAAGCTGCCATCAGGGCAGCGAGAGGCGGCAAGACGATTCCTCAGCACAGGTTCTCCGGTGTCGTGGAACACGCGCTTGCGCACATTGAAGAAGCTCTGCTGCATGACATGCCCGAAGAGAGGCAGAGGTGGTATGCCGTCAAGATCTTTGAGAGAGATTCCAAAGTACTGGAAGAGCTCAATATTCCTGCAGAGAAGATGGCGCATATAGAGAACGATATACGGAATGCAGAAAAGGAGCTGGATGATGATGCCGAGAGCATCATTACAAATGAGCGTTACGTATACATCGGATCGATCATTAAATCCTGCCTGAAGAAGAACAGCGATTCCAGGATGACTGTTTCCGACAGGATCGATAAAGTGGTGACGAACCGCTGGCTGGGACTTCCGATATTCGCGCTGATCATGTTCCTGGTCTATTACATCTCCATGGCACCGAATGCCATAGGCACCAAGCTTACCGACTGGGCAAACGACGGTCTGTTCGGTGACGGATGGCATCTCTTCGGCATCGGTTCAGCGGCATATGAAGAGGTCGCTGAAGAATACGTCGATGCTTTCCACGTTATCGATGCTTTCGTGGGAGTTGATGACGAGGCAACGATGGAATCCATCAAAAAAGCCGCAGGCGAAGTAGCGCCGGGATCAACGGCCGACTACGTGCTGGAAGATGAAGAGACTCTGGCTACGGAAGATGTGACATACACCTATGAAGAACTGCAGGACGCTATCAAGGT
>CACYBC010000208.1 GCA_902772615.1 uncultured Ruminococcus sp. | reverse complement strand
TTCCTTTCCCGTCATTATCCTGTTCATTCCTATCAGTGTCTCTTCCTCCTTTTTCTTCCTTCTTCTGACAGTTCAATGTAATAGCTGCTGCGCGCTGCGCTGAGTCTTACAGGCTTCAAAGCGCCGGATCGTATCCATGCCAGCACCAGCTTTTCCGCGCTCATGCCGTTGTAGGATACGAAACCCATCGCCGCGAAGGGCACGGCTGAGATGATGCTGGCCCAGGATGCAGTCTCCTTTCCGATCCTTCCTTTCAGGAGGAACCAGGCAGCCGCAGCGGAGACTATCGCCGCAGCGGAGAACAGCAGCTGCCTCAGGTCCAGTCCCAGGAAGACAGATTCCGTGTACTGTCTGATCTCCCTGTTTATCTTAACTTCCATCCGTCACCTCGTTATGTCCAGCACGCTCCGGTGCTCCATGTCTTCTGCCACTGTCAGCATCTTAAGGTCGCTTCGGTAAAGCAGCACCCTGTCCGCCAGCCTGTCCTGGGGCAAGAGCTCGGTACTGTTCACGCTCATCACCATGTCCATCAACTGTGAAGAGCTGTATGCGCCGTTGTCAGGAACTACCAGCAGTTCGTGTACGGAGCTCGGCAGTATGAAATAGTCGCCTCCGACGATCTCGCTTATCTTCTCCTTTATCCCCGGATAATAGAGAGCCACCGCGCCGAACTCGGTGCTCTCATGTCCGAGGACCAGGATGCTGTCTTCGCCGCGCTTTTCAGAATTCAGCAGATCCTCGCCGTCATCCATCAGTACCATCTCGCTTATCCTCTTGAGGTATGCGGGATCCATGGAAGCGGAGTTGTAGAGCGCCGTATCCATGATCTTCTGCCTGTCGTAGTCCGCCGCTTTTGCCAGTTCACGGCTCACCTGTATCATTCCCTCAAGGCCGGAGGACCTGGGAAGATCTATGTATGCCGTCAGAGAGAACCCGCATCCCACGTCCCGGTGTACCATGTTCCTCAGAACCTGAGGACTGGATGTATTGTTGACAAGCTTTACTCTAAGCATGTCCCTGATATTGTCATAGTCCAGATCCGGCATCCTGAAGGCAGGCGTCCTTTCCCTGAGCTCCCTGGACAGCGAGATGATCGCGTCAGATACGTCCTCCACGCTTCTTTCCTCATCCGTATCTCCGTAATAATTCTCCAGATATATGAGCGGGACCGCTGAAAGGCCCTCCGGCCTGATCGCGATCCCATGCAGTTTTATGTCGTTGTTCTTTGTCTTCTCCTGTATCGTGACAGTGTAATTGGTACCTTCCTCTGCCAGTTTTTCCTCTATGCATTCCCTTACCTTCTCGGCAAACTCATTTATTCCCGTTCTCATTATTACCTCCTTATATCCCCGTTATCTCTCTGACCACCCTGTCGGACAGCCTCACGGTCCCGACCAGTATCAGCATGTCGAAAATCAGTTCCCCATACCAGCTCCATACCATCGCTGCCGGCGCCGCAGCCGGATCTACCGATGGCGGCGAAGAAGCATATGCGGAGAATATCACGCAGGAAAGCGCAGTCACTGCGCCTTCCAGACACACCGCCGCAAAACTCCTGAGAAAGCCTATGCCCATACTCTGTGTAGGTTCTCCCGCGAAAGCTGACAGCGGCACCGGAGCTATGGCCATATACAGATAGATCCTGAAGAACCTACCGTAAACGTCCAGTATCATCAGAAACGACAGCACCCAGACGATCAGTCCTCCTATGAGAGTCACGGCCCACAGAGGAACCGATTCCAGGAAACCGCAGTTCTCCACTGCCTGCTCAAGTTCCTGAGGTACGCTGTCATATCCATTCAACACTAAGCCGTCAGGTCCCGGCATCCTTGAAACGATGCCCTGGCCTATCTGCAGAAACGCCTGCAGTATGTCCATGCCGTATGTCACTGCAGCCTTTGCGGCGGCAAACCGGACGAATGCCTTCAGCACTGTCTCAGGTCTTCTAAGCTCAGCAAGCGAGCCGCAGGTCTTCATGATGCCCAGCAGGAAAAACAGCACCAGGAGCGCGTATCCGACAGCCTGCAGAGATGAGTGTACAGTGAGAATCACATTCCAGATCACACCGTTTCTGAAGTGCTGAGGCGGCATGTACAGCAGTTCCAGTATCTCTGAAAGCTTTTCGTTCCATATCTGAAGGGCTTTGGATATGTTCTGCAGTATCCAGTTGTCTGACATCCTCATCCTCCTTTCCGATCAATAAAAAAGGAGCCCGAAGGCTCCCTGACACATGTTAAGTTATTGTACTTTACAGCCTTATCATCCTTTATTTCAGGCGTATCTTGCCTGCGCGGCTCCGGTCACGATCATTATGATGACGAACACCGATACAGATGCAATGAGACTGATCAGACGTATCTTTCTGACTGCCTCGCCGCTGATCCCGAACAAAATCAGAAGGCTGCTGATGACGCTTACTGCAGCAAAAAAGATCTGGATATAGAGCATCCAGTCCATACCGACTGCATGCAGCCTTCCGACAGGGCTTCTGCGCCATACCTTCGTCTGACCGTCCGGCATCTTCGCACGGTCCGTATACATTTCAATATTCAGAACTACGAAGATCAATATATCGGCTATGAATGATACGATACTCATAAGCATCTCCAACATCTCCACACATAAGTGCTATGTTTTCCCTTATAAACAATTATGCTGGATTTCCCGGAGAAAACAAGATACAGAACAAAGCCGCCTCAGACCGGCGGCTTTATTTCTGTTTGGCTGAAGTATCTTTTTCCTTCAGTCTTCCGATGCTTCATGAGTCTTCCTGAGATAATCCCTGATCACTTCCACCATATTGGTGTTGGTGAACTCCTCTTCGATCTCCGAAATATCGACACTTCTGCCGGAAAGGATGCCCTGTATGAGCACTTCCGCGTACATCACCTCTCTGGTTGCGGGCACTCTGAGATAACTGACAAGATCTATGTTCATCTTGCTGTTGATCCCTTCGATCATTCCCTGATAGAAAGTACTGTCCTCCCCGAAGAGCTCTCCCACTGCCTCTATGCATTCGAATCCCTTCTTGACGTCTGCAAGATGC
>CACYBC010000207.1 GCA_902772615.1 uncultured Ruminococcus sp. | reverse complement strand
AGAGGCGACGAACAAGAAGCTTGATTTTGTCTGCCGTACCGCAGGGAAGCTCGGATATAAAGTCAGAGGATTCCATATGAGGAGCGAGGAGGCGGCAAGAAGCGAGCTCAGAGGTTCATTCGACGCCGTCACGGCAAGGGCTGTAGCTCCCCTGCCCGTCTTGCTGGAGTACACACTTCCGCTGCTGAGGCAGGGGGGAGTTCTCCTTGCAATGAAGGGACCGGCCGCGGAGGAAGAGATAGCTCAGTCAGCGAACGCTCTGAAGGAACTGGGAGGAACGATCAGGGAGATACATACGGTGGAGCTGCCTTCCGGAGAGATCAGGTCCATCATTGAAGTGGTTCAGGAAAAGACCTGCCCGGATAAGTACCCCAGGGCATCCGGGATCATACGCAAGAGACCTCTGTAAACGGAAAGAGAATGCCTGAATGAAAAGAAATAAACCGGACATACTGAAAACCATATTGATAATCGCCGGAGCGGCGGCATCCCTGTATGGGCTGACAGTCATCTCCATCATAGGAACAGGAGCTATTTTCAACTTCTTTTATCTGGGTATCGGCCTATTTCTTTTGGCAGTCGGATCGCTGTGGAAAAGAGGAAGGCAGAAGAAGCTGTGGCAGAAGGTGTTCCTGATCGCGGTATGTCTGTGCGGGGTCATATTTCTGTCAGTGGAGACGGCTATAATCACATGTTCGATGCAGCAGCCGGCTCCAGGCGCGGATTATGCAGTACTGCTCGGGACTCAGTATCGGGACGACGGACCTTCCGTCGACTACCGCGCGAGACTGATGGCTGCTTATGAATATCTTACGGGGGATCCGGAATGCATCCTTGTAGCTACAGGGGGAAAGGGGAGCAACGAACCCTGTTCCGAGGCGGAAGGAGCCAGACGATTCCTTACAGCGATAGGGATCCGGGAAGATAGGATACTTATAGAAGACAGAAGCCGCAATACCGTGCAGAACATACAAAATGCATATGAACTGCTGACTGGGAACGGTGCTGAACCGGAAAAGGTCCGCATCGTTATAGTTTCAGCATCATACCATCTTCTCCGGGCCAGATTTCTTGCAAAACAGGCGGGTTTCGTAAATGTTGAAGTGAAGGGAAGCACGGGACTGCCTGTACTCATGCCTCACTTTTATACAAGAGAGTTCTTCGCTCTGATCAAGGACTTCGCCATGACGATGTTTGACAGGTGAACAGAAAGAATGACCGGCACTTCCGCTGCCTGAGGATGTGCCGGTCTATTTTGATGATTTCATTCGGTATCGCGTTCCGGGTCCCGCTTGTCTGAAAGCAGGGAGAGCTGCGCGCCGCGCGCGGATGCGCAAGTGTTAACACTCTGGCAATGCCAGAAAACAGGCGCGGTGATATACTATTAAAGTGACGGAAACTGCGAGACGGAATGGACAGACGACGCAGGTGCCGGGAAACGGGAGGACACACAGGTGAAAGGGTTTTACAAGGGACTGCTTGCGGCAACGGGTTTGTTTGCGGTTTATGTAGCCGGAACCGGCGCCACCGTGTACGCAAACGCAATGAGAAGGCCGTCATCCAGACCTGACAGGAACTATGATCCGGACGAAAAGAAGGATTATATCGTACCTACGGAAAAATCATCCGTATACCGGCAGGCGGCGTACAATTACAATATCTGGTGGAACACCAGAGACAGAGAAACTGTTGAGATCGTGTCGACCGACGGACTGCGTCTGAGAGGCGGGCTCCTGAAAGCGGAAGAAGACAGATCGGTCGGGCGTATCGCAATTGTGGTCCATGGACACATGTGCTGCGCAGGTGAGGAAGGATTCATCTCAAAAATGTTTCACGATGCGGGCTATGATGTGCTCGCTGTGGACCAGAGGGCGCATGGCAAGAGCGACGGAGAGACTCTGACGATGGGCAGACTGGAAGCTGCGGACGCAGTGGAGTGGACAAGATACGTCGCAGACAGGTTCCCGGGAGAAAAGATCGTTCTGTACGGAGCGTCCATGGGAGGAAACACGGTCCTGAGAACGACAGACAGAAGCCTTCCGAAGCAGGTCGTCTGTGTGATCGACGACTGCGGATACTGCCGAGCGGACGAATCAGTACTGAGGAGCCTCAGACATGACTTCTCCGGACTGCTGTTCAAGGGTGCGGTATGTGCCGCATGCTCCGTGACATACAGGATCCTTCAGGGAGAAAGCATCAAGAAAACGGATGCGGCCGGACCGGTCAGCAGAGCCAGGGTCCCCGTACTGTTCATCCATGGAACCGATGACAGCATAGTTGACTGTTCAGACAGCAGAAAACTGTATGCGCTTCATCCCGGAAAGAAGAAACTGGTCATATTTGACGGGGTCAAGCATAATTATTCCTATTTCTCCGACAGGAAGAGATATACACGGGAAGTATTTGATTTCATAGAAAGCTGCTGCGTCAGCTGAAAAAAGGAAACATAACTTGAGCGGAAGATTATTCTCAAAAAAGAAAAACAGCAGAGGATCAGGAAGTGAATACAGCCCTTTTCAGAGAGCTGTGATCTTTCTGTCCTTCTTTATAATACTGATCAGCGCGCTGGCCTCGATCATCTATCTTGCGGGAAAGAACGGAAACAAAAGGGAATCACCGGAACCGGTCGACATCGACGACGGGCAGCAGCAGGAGGAACAGCAGCCGCAGGAAGAAGAGCCTGAATGGGATGGAGTTTCCCTTAAGGAGACGGAAGATGCGGGAGATGAATATGTAGAAGAGACCCTGTTCATCGGCGACAGCAACTTCCTGAGGATGGTCGGCCAGGGAGTGCTGACGCACAGGAACGTCATAGGTAAACCGGGGAAGGGCATCCAGAGCGTGCGGTCCGACAGAGACGTTTATCTGGCAGGGTATGAGGAGCCTGTGACTGCGGTTTCAGCCCTTAAGCTGCTCTGTCCCAGAAGGATACTGATGAATTTCGGGACCAATGACATGCTTGGAAGGGTCGATTACTTCATAAGCGTCTACAAAAGCGCCATCACAGCCATTCAGAACGCCTACAGTTATGCGGATATCATCGTTATGTCAGTTCCCGCTCTTGGTTATGACGTCAATACCGGCTTCGGGATCCTTACAATGAAAGCCGTGGATGAATACAATGAAGCGCTCAAGGACATGTGCCGCGAACTCGAGATCCCGTTCCTGAACGTGACCGATGAATGTCTCAAGGATCCGCAGACCGGATATGCAAGAAGCGAGATCATGTATCAGGACGGCGTCCATATAGAGGCGAACGGACTTACGGACCTTCTCATGTATTACAGGACGCATGCCTACATCACAGATGACAGAAGGCCGGTCAAACAGGGATCGACGTATGTGATCTGGTCTCCTGCCGAACCCGACACGATCAACTGCAGCGGACTGCTGGCAGACGTAAGCGCACAGCTCGCGGCAGGCGGTTTCGATATCGTGTCCGGATCTTCGGACGGAGAGGGTGCCGTCAGATATTTCTACTACTCTGTGGACAGCAGCGCAACAGACGATGAGCAGGGGGCATATACAGAGAAGATCGTCTCTTATGTAAGGAACAGCTGCAGTCCGGGATCCAGGCTCAGGATCACCTGGGGAGACGATGTGAACGGCAATCATGTCTTCACCATCAAGGAGATAACGCCCTGTACAGCTCATGAATACGGAGAATGGACAGTTGTGACTCCTTCCACATGCTCCTCAAAAGGTTCCAGAAAACATGTATGCAGCATATGCGGACATGAAGAGACCGAAGAAACTGAGATCGATCCGCAGGCTCACTCCTACAAATGGGAGACGGTCACCGAAGCGACCTGCAGCGTCCCCGGAGAGGAAAAGGGAACCTGTTCGGCTTGCGGAGATGTCACAACGAGGCAGATCATCAAAGATCATGAACCGGTAGAGACACAGCCGGAAACAGCAGCCACATGCGAGGGGATCGGATACACCAGAGAAGTAAAATGCTCCGTATGCGGCGCGGTCATAGAAGAGAGAAAAGAGATACCCGCGCTGGGACACGACTACACGTCATCCGTGACTAAGGAACCGACGGAGACGGAGGAGGGCATAAGGACCTATACATGCAGCAGATGCGGGGATACCAGGACGGAAACGATCCCTGTACTGGAACCTGCTCCTGAACCGACACCCGAGCCCGAACCGACGCCTGAACCCGAACCGACGCCCGAGCCTGAACCGACACCAGAACCCGAGCAGGGATCGGGAGAAGAGCAGTAACAGGGAACCCGGGGAACACGGAACGATAAAGAGCGGTGGTATAATCAGATCATTAATTATTTAAGGAGAGAAGCAATGAGTCATATTTCATTTGATTTCAGAAGCGCGTATCTTCGCAAAAGCAACACGGTGCACATGATACTTCCGGATCTTCCCAGTGTAGGTCCCCGTTTTTCCGACCCCAAAGAGTTCTACGGCAGCGGGAAGAAATACCCTGTACTCTGGGTCCTCCACGGCGGATCGGATGACAGCTCGGACTGGATAAGGCTCACGAACATTGAACTGTATGCGAGAGAGCGTCAGATCATCGTAGTCATGCCGGACGCGGGAAACAGCTTCTATGCGAACTGGAAGCAGGCAATGATGCAGTTCAATATGTATGATTTCCTGACGGAAGAGCTCATGCCGCTGGTACACAACTGGTTCCCCGCTTCATCCGATCCCAGCGAGAATTTCATCGTCGGCCAGTCGATGGGCGGTGTCGGAGTGGCCAAATATGTGGCGAATCATCCCGAGCTGTTCGGAGGCGGAGCCATTCTTTCCATGGGTATCCCGGATCTTGATGATGCGGACCGCGGATTCCTTACGGCGAACGTTATCACACAGCTCTCGAGAGCTAACGGAGGACTGGAAGAAGCCAAGGCAGGCCCGGATAACATCCGCGCCGCGATGATAAGGAACAAAGACAAGCTTCCTCCCATGTATTGTTCCATAGGCACGGCAGATCCGCATTACGAGGAGCTTTATCTGCCGTTCAAGAAGTTCACTGAAGAAAACGGTATAAAGATGGAGTTCAAGGAGTACGAGGGCTACGGACACGAGTGGCGTCTCTGGGATCTTGAGATCCAGAGGATAATGGATCTGTTTGGACTCAAAACTATTTAGTTCACGGAAGAAGCAGAGCAATATGGAAGACAGGACTATTACCGAAGCAGGGACTGGACGGTTCGATGCAGACGCATACTATAAGGTCCTCCTGAACTGCGTAAGACAGATAGAGGAAAAGACGGATTTCGTGCCCGACGTGGCAGTTGTTCTTGGAAGCGGACTCGGTCATTTCGTTGATGCGATGGAAGTCGTTGCGGAGATCCCTTACCGTGAGATCGATGGCTTCCCGGTCTCTACTGTCGCGGGACATCAGGGGAAACTGGTGTTCGGAATGGTCGGCGGAAAGAAAACAGCCGCTATGCAGGGACGTGTCCACTATTATGAGGGTTATGATGTCCACGATGTGGTCATCCCCATACGCGTCCTTAAGCTCCTCGGCGCAGGGACAGCAGTATTCACCAACGCCGTAGGAGCGATCAACACTGAATACAGGCCCGGAGACTTTGTCGTCCTCAGAGATCATATCTCCAGTTTTATGCCGTCACCTCTCGTAGGGGAGAACGTATCAGAGCTGGGGGAAAGGTTTACTCCGGTGACGGATCTGTATGATGAAGGCCTGAGGGAACTGGCTGTCTCGATCGGACGCGAGAAGGAGATAAGAGTTCACAGCGGCGTATTCCTTCAGGTGACCGGCCCGCAGTATGAGACTCCCGCAGAGATCCGTATGTTCCGGCTGCTCGGAGCAGATACGGTGGGAATGAGCACAGCCATAGAAGCCACTGCTGCAAAACACATGGGAATGAGGATCTGCGCCATAAACTGCGTCACAAATATGGCTGCGGGGATAAACGATTCGTCGCCTTCTCATGAGGAGGTCACGGCTATAGCAAACAAAGCCGGAAAGGATTTCAGTACATTGCTTACGGAACTGATCACCCGCATGGACTGAAATGACTTCCGGCAAAAAGAATAAAAAGGAGAACTGACATGAAAGAGATCACTGAATTCATCACATCCGCAGGCGTCTTTTTCCTTGGCACCGAGAACGGAGATCAGCCTGAGATCCGCCCCATCGGAGTCTTCAAGGAGTATGACGGCAAGCTTTACACCGCTGTCGGAAAGCACAAGAACGTCTACAAGCAGATAGTTGAGAACCGCAAGGTCTGCCTCGTGGCGATCAAGGACAGAAGCGACTGGGTAAGGGTGAGGGCAACGGCTGTTGACGCGCCTCAGGAGATCGTCGACAGAGTGTTCGAAGAGAATCCTTTCCTGCGCAACCTCTATAACGAACAGACCGGACATGAACTCGGAGTTCTCGAGCTTACAGACGGAGAAGTCGAGTTCTGCAGCATGATGGGTCCTGACAGGACAGAAAAGCTGTGATAGACATGGCGGACGAAAAGAGACTGGTACCCGATAATCATGAGGGGATGTCGATCTTTCGCCCGCCGCTTTGTTTAGAGCTGGCGGGAAAAAGATTCGAACTCATCATGGATGACGGGCATGACAAGAACCTGATATTTGAAGACGGAAAGACTCTTCTGTTCGGGGCGCCCGGGCAGGAGGAGAGCTATCCGTACGAATGCATAAAGATGGACGACCGCTGCTACCTGGTCAACTTCGAGCATCTGCCGTTCCCCGAGCCCCGCGACGGTATTGCAGTAGTACTGGACGAGAGAGAATACCTCGTGACGATATGCTATGCGACCCTGGGGAAAGATCCCAAACTGCCCAGGATGCCATCCACAGAGATCGTCTTCGGCGGCGTAAGGCGTCCTGACGGAACGGTGCCCACGGTCAGACACGGATATACCGACGAGATGGCAGGGACCTCGATCGACTGGAACTACGGGACGTTCAACATTGCGCATGTCTATTACAGCGAGAGACTCTACAGGGTAGCGTTCACACCGAGAGCGCTGGAAAGGGTAAGAAGGAACTCCCCCGACATGATGGCGGGAGCGGACACCAGACCCCCCGTGCAGGCGGTGTATGAGGACTACTGGGACTGCGTGAAGATCCGCGACAATATCTATGCGGTCAACCTTCTGGAGACCAATCTGTGCAGAAGGGTAGGGCACGGCAACAGCTTGTTCTTCCTTATGAACCTCAATGAGATGCATGATGCCGGCAGATCTTTTGGCACAAGTGTCGACGGTAAGGATGAGAACTACACGTTCGGCGCGTTCGGAGCATGGTACGATGCCTCGGAAGAGATGAAACGCCCGAGCATGTACTATATCCACTGAGAGGAGGGAGAGGACATGATAAAGAACAGAAAAGGATTCACGGAGCAGCCCGCTCCGAAGACCTTCGAGGGAATGTCACAATACAGGCCGCCTCTCTGCTTCGAACTTGTGGGAAAGACTCTGGAGCTCGTGATGGATACGGGATATGATTATGAGATCACATTCAAGGACAGAAAAGTCCTGAGCTGCGGAGAAAAGGGAAAAGAAGCGGCTGAATACGAGTATGACTGCCTCAAAGCTGACGATGACACCTATTTCGTCAATTTTGAGGTCACAGGAGCTGTGCCCAGAGCCGGGCAGACTTTCGTCCTGGACATGGAGCAGTATCTGGTTACAGCCAACTACTGCACAGTCGGACAGAACCCGCGCTGGCCCAGGATGTGCAAACCTCATATATCATTCGGTGCGATCAGAAGGGAAGACGGGACACTGAATCCTCTCAGGCACGGGTTCACCGATGAGATGGTTGGAAGAGCTATCCACTGGCAGTACGGAAATCTCGAGGTCGTACATGTTTATGCGAGCGAGAGATATTACCGCCTGACCCAGACCAGAGAAGGCTTGGAAAAACTCCGGACAGAGAAACCCGATGTGTATGAGAGACTGTCAAAACGCAACACTGTGAGCATCTATGAAGAGCCCTGCAACATGATCAAGATCAAGGACGGGATCTATGTCTTTGAGTGCAATGAGGAGATGGCGAACAGGGAGAGAGGAGCGGGAAACGATCTGTTCTTCCTGATGAATCTCAACCGCATGCACGATGTCGGAAGATCGTTCGGGTATAACGACATAGGACTTCCTGAGAACTATACTTACGGGGCTTTCGGTGAGTACTACGATGCAAGCGAACTGCTTGCCCGCGACAGCACCGAATTCATCAGATGAGGAGGGCACAAACATGACCAAACTGTGGAATATCATTACAGCAGACGGCAGCAGAAAGCCCTACGGAATGACAGAGAGCCTGGAACTTGCAGGAAAGATCCCGGAAGAAAGCAAGGCAGTTAAGTGCGATGACGACATTTTTCTCGTCATGGTGAAAGACGGACTCAAAGTGTACAGCACCGGCACAGGGCAGTTCGCAGAACCGGACAGCTTCCCGGTGACAGACGCGGCAGACGGATTCAAAACAGAAATATCTCTCGCTCCGGAAGTTATACTTCCGACAGAATTTACCGCCGGCGGTATAACGATCGGAAACGAAGAGCTGCCGGTAACAGTCAGAAAGATCAGAGAGAAGATGCTGATCCTGCAGTTCGGAGAAGGAGAAGCGATGCTGTTTGATACGTCGAGATTCCTTTTGTATGCATTTGCCGGAGAAGAGTTCATCTGCGGATATGTGGAGGT
>CACYBC010000206.1 GCA_902772615.1 uncultured Ruminococcus sp. | reverse complement strand
ACCTCCGGGGATGAAGGGAGCATCTCATATACCGCGATGCGCCCGAAATAGCCGGTGTGGCTGCATCTCTGGCATCCCACGTGCTCGCAGATCCTGAGCGGCTTGTTCAAAGGTACGGAAAGCTCTTCCTTCTCATCGTCCGTGGCTTCTCTCTCCCGTTTACAGGTGCAGAGCCTTCTGACAAGTCTCTGTGCCACCACGCCCACGAGGGCATCCGCGATGAGATAGGATTCGATCCCCATGTTCATGAGTCTTGCCACCGAAGCCTCGGTACTGTTCGTATGCAGGGTCGAGACCACCAGATGTCCCGTGATGGAAGCCTGGATGGCTATTTCCGCGGTCTCCTGGTCTCGTATCTCACCGATCATGATGATATCAGGATCCTGTCTCAGGATGGATCTGAGCGCGCTCGCAAAGGTCATGTTTATCTTGGGGTTGACCTGCACCTGGTTTACCCCGTCGATATTGGCCTCAACGGGATCCTCGACAGTCACTATATTGACATTCTCCCTGTTGAGTTGTGAGAGCGCGGTATACAGCGTGGTCGACTTACCGCTTCCGGTGGGACCTGTGACAAGTATCAGCCCGTGGCGGTGTGCAAGCATGTCATCAAACTTGACCAGATCGTCGCCCTCGAGCCCCAGTCCTCTCTTGTCCCTGGTCAGGCTCTCCTTGTTATTGAAGCGCATTACCAGCTTTTCGCCGTAGACTGTCGGTATGGAGGACACTCGGACATCGTACTCCACGTGGTCCACCACCAGGGTCGTGCGGCCGTCCTGCGGCTTTCTCTTTTCGGAGATATCCATGCCGGAGATGATCTTGACCCTGGCCGTGATGGCCGCCTGAATGGTGGAGTCCTGCTTCATCGCCTCTATCAGATCTCCGTCGACGCGGAACCTGATCCTTATGCCGTCCCTTGTGGGCTCAAAATGAATATCACTCGCCCTCTGGTGGACAGCCTGCTCCATGATAGAGCGGACCATGACGACTATGGGCGAATTGTCCGTTTCCGCCTGATCGTCCTTTCGGTCATTTTTATCCTCTTCCTTTTTATCGTCCTCGCCAAACTCCTTCTTGTAGCGCTCGGCGACCTCCATCACGGCCTGGCGGCCGAAGTAGCGGTCGATCTCATAAGCGATCTGGGAGCTGGTTGAAAGAACCGGCTGTATCCTTCTGTTTGTTATGATGGAGACATCGTCCATTGCGATGAAATCCATGGGATCACTCATGGCGACCAGAAGGACATTGGGGTTTGCGGGGTCAAAGCCTATCGGTATCAGATTGTACTGCTTGGCGATAGTCTCATTGATCAGATAGACAGCATCCTTGTCAAGCTTGATATTCCTGAGCTCCACATAATCTATATGCAGCTGCTCCGTCAGGATGTCGACCATCTTCTGCTCGGAGACGTATCCCATGCTGATGAGGGTCTCGCCGAGCTTGGTGCCCCTGCTCTTCTGCTCCTTGAGTGCTTTTTCAAGCTGTTCCGGTGTGATGACCTGATTCTGGACAAGTACATCTCCGATTCGTATCCTCTGTCTGGATATCATTTTCTGTCACTCCTTGGGTTTTTCGATACTCCGGTCTGCGATTCGCCATCTGCCTGTTATTTATGCTCAATCCAGGTAATCCTTAAGCTTCTTGGACCTGCTGGGATGCCTGAGCTTTCTTAACGCCTTGGCCTCTATCTGCCTGATGCGCTCTCTGGTCACGTTGAATTCTTTTCCGACCTCCTCAAGCGTGCGCGCCCTGCCGTCGTCCAGACCGAATCTCAGTCTCAGCACCTTCTGTTCGCGGTCGGTCAGTGTTCCCAGCACCTCTATGAGCTGTTCCTTCAAAAGTGTGAACGCTGCTGCGTCAGCAGGCACGGGCACATGGTCGTCCTGAATGAAATCTCCGAGGTGGGAATCCTCCTCCTCGCCGATGGGCGTCTCCAGTGATACCGGTTCCTGAGATATCTTTAAGATCTCTCTCACCCTGTCCACAGGCATGTTCATCTTCTCGGCGATCTCCTCCGGAACGGGCTCCCTGCCGAGCTCCTGAAGAAGCTGTCTGCTTACGCGGATCAGTTTGTTTATCGTCTCGACCATATGCACGGGAATCCTTATCGTGCGCGCCTGGTCCGCTATGGCTCTGGTTATGGCCTGCCTTATCCACCATGTAGCATATGTGGAGAATTTGTATCCTTTTCTCCAATCGTATTTTTCTACTGCTTTAAGGAGACCCAAGTTTCCTTCCTGAATCAGATCAAGGAAAAGCATT
>CACYBC010000205.1 GCA_902772615.1 uncultured Ruminococcus sp. | reverse complement strand
GTCCATCTTGACGTCTGTGATCTTGCCGTTCTCAAAGGTGACTTCAACGAAATCGATATAACCGGTAGCATCGCTGCTGTCATATTCAATATGATATGTTCCGTTGGGGATCAGCTTCGAAGAACTGCACGCCGTCAGACATGAGATACATGTGATGACGAGCAAAAATGCTATAATGCGTTTCATGTTATTCTCCTTTTGCTATGGAAGTATTATAATCAGATTGTTACCGATTGTCAATTCTTTGGGTATTGTTAACATATAGTTAACAGTTTGTTTGGGTATGTTGCCATATAACCCCTGAGAGGATGAGTAATACTGTGAGAAACAGGTACAGGATCGCAGTGATATTGACTGCCATAGTTCTGGCATTCGCCGCAGGAATGACGGTGTACGTCATGCGCCTGCGCAGTTATGCTGCAGTAACGTTCCACATGGATACTTATGTCTCTTATGACATAAGATGTTCCAGACCTGAGAGGGCTGTCAGGATGATGGAGGCTGCGGTGAAGAGATGTGAAGAATTGTTCAACAGGTTCGATCCGTCCTCCGAGATAGCCAGGATAAATGAAAACGCAGGCGCTCCCGTGGAAGTGTCGGAGGATACTTATGCATTTATTTACCGTGCACTCAGGCTGGCTGAGGAGACCGGCGGAAGCTTTGATCCCACTGTAGGTGCGCTTTCGGATCTGTGGGGATTCGGCAGCGTACCGCACGTTCCCGACCCGGGGGAACTCACTGAATGCCTGAAGTCAGTGGGATACGGAAAGACAGTTCTTTACTGTGAGGATAACAAGTATTATGTGCGCGCTGGAGAGGGTCAGAAGCTGGATCTCGGGGCCATAGCGAAAGGATATGCGCTTAATGAACTGAGTATGGCGGCTTACAGGGCAAACTGCACAGAAGGGATAATATCGCTCGGAGGCAACGTGCTGTTGCTCGGAAGCGGACAGGACGGCAGCGGCTACAAGGTCGGCATCAGATGTCCGGATGAGAACAGCAATTCTTCTGTCGTAACAGTCGTCCTTGAAAACACAGTGCTGTCAACATCAGGCAGCTACGAGAGATTCTTTTTTGAAGAAGGAGTGCGATACTGCCACATCATAGATCCTCGCACCGGAGACTGTTCCGAGAAGGACCTGAAGAGCGTGACGGTCATTTGTGAAGACCCCGTCGTCGCGGACTGTATGTCTACCGCTTACTATGTCATGGGAATAGACCGAACGCTCGATGCCCTTGCTTCCGGGGAGATAAGCGGTATGGCTATAGACACCTCCGGCGTGATCTATGTAAGCGAGGATCTGACAGACCGGATAGTTCCCGGCAGCGTCGCAGAAGGATATGAATTAGAGGTAGTAGGGTGAGAAACAGTGCCAGGATCAGAAAGACAGCGGGAACAGGACTCCTTTTCTCGCTTGCTCTTGTCATGCAGCTGATCGAGACGCTGATCCCTTCTCCTTTTCCCATGATCCCGGGCATCAGACTGGGACTGTCGAACATAGTTACGATGTTCTGCCTGTTTTCGGTGGGTATCGGTGAGGCAGCTCTTATAGCAGTCCTGAAAGGGCTTTTTGCGTTTGTTACGAGGGGACCGGCGGCAGGCATCCTGAGCCTCACCGGAGGATTGCTGTCTGTCGTGATGATGACTGCTGCGCTGAAACTGGGATAGAGCAGCGGGATCATTAGCGTCATTGGCGCAGTGGCGCACAATCTCGGACAGCTGGCGGCAGAGTGCGTGATGATAAAAAGTTCCGCTGCGATGTACTATGCGCCTGTGCTCATCATAAGCGGCCTGGTTATGGGAACTGTGACTGCTTACGTGCTCAGGGTGCTTGAACCTTACCTTTGCAGGATACGCGGTCAGGAAGAATATGATCAGGATGACAGGTAAAACGAGTCCTCTTTTTTTGAAAAAAGGTATTGCATTTGCAGAAAATAATAGTACAATAGTTTTAGCACTCAGGAACAACGAGTGCCAAACAAAATGAATAAATGCAAGGAGCGTATTAAATATGGAACTTATTCCTCTTTTCGATCGTGTGGTTCTGAAAATGTGCGAAGCTGAAACCACCACAAAGAGCGGCATCATCCTCACTGAGACAGCGGCAGAGAAACCGCAGGTCGCAGAGGTAGTCGCTGTCGGACCCGGCGGAATGGTCGACGGATTCGATGTAGATATGGTTGTTGAGGTCGGCGACAAGGTCATCATTGGCAAGTATGCCGGGACCGAAGTCAAGATCGGTGATGATAAGTGCATCATCGTGCGTCAGAACGATATTCTGGCCAGAGTGGAAGACTAATTAAACGAGGTGAATTGATAATGGCTAAAGATCTTAAGTACGGCGAGGAAGCGCGCAAGAGCCTTCAGGCCGGTATTGACAAACTTGCGAACACAGTAAAGATCACCCTTGGCCCCAAGGGCAGGAACGTTGTTCTTGACAAGAGATACGGCACTCCTCTGATCACCAATGACGGTGTAACGATCGCCAAGGAGATCGAACTGGAAGACCGTTTCGAGAATATGGGCGCACAGCTCATTAAAGAGGCATCGACAAAGACTAACGATGCAGCCGGCGACGGAACCACAACGGCGACACTTCTCGCTCAGGAGATCGTCCGCGAAGGCATGAAGAACGTCTCCGCAGGTGCAAACCCCATGGTCCTCAAGAAGGGTATCCAGACGGCAGTCGATGCTGCAGTCGAGAGCATCAAGGAAGCTGCACAGCAGGTCAACGGCTCAAAGGATATAGCCAGAGTAGCTACTATCTCAGCTGGCGACGAGTCCATCGGCGACATGATCGCTGATGCAATGGAGAAAGTCTCAAATGACGGTGTCATCACCATCGAAGAGAGCAAGACCGCCGAGACGTATTCCGAAGTAGTGGAAGGAATGCAGTTCAGCAACGGCTACATCAGCCCCTATCTCGTGACCGACGCAGAAAAGATGGAAGCTGTTCTTGATGATGCTCTTATCCTCATCACAGATAAGAAGATCAGCAGCATACAGGAGATCCTGCCTCTGCTCGAGCAGATCGTACAGGCAGGCAGAAAGCTCATGATCATCGCTGAGGATGTAGAGAGCGATGCTCTTGCGAACATCATAGTCAACAGACTGCGCGGAACATTTGTGTGCTGCGCTGCAAAAGCCCCCGGCTACGGCGACCGCCGCAAGGAGATGCTGCGTGATATCGCGATCCTCACCGGCGGCAAGGTCATCAGTGAGGAAGTCGGCCTGACCCTCAAGGACGCACAGCTCTCAGATCTCGGCAGAGCCGATAAGGTCCAGTGCAAGAAGGACAGCACCATCATCATGGGCGGCCACGGCGATCCCAATGAGATCGCAGCTCGTGTGGCTCAGATCCGTCAGGAGATCGAGAATACCACTTCCGATTATGACAAAGAGAAGCTCCAGGAGCGTCTCGCAAAGCTGTCTGGCGGTGTAGCAGTCATCCGCGTCGGTGCTGCGACCGAAGTTGAGATGAAAGAAAAGAAGATGCGTCTGGAAGACGCGCTCTCAGCGACCAAAGCCGCTGTCGAAGAAGGCGTCGTAGCAGGCGGCGGAGTAGTATTCATCAATGCGATCCCCGCGGTCCAGAAGGCAGCCGAAGCTCTTACAGGCGATGAGAAGACAGGAGCGAACATCATAGTCAAGGCTCTTGAGTCCCCGATCCGCCAGATCTGCGAGAATGCAGGACTGGAAGGTTCTGTAGTGATCGATGAGATCAAACGCAGCGGAAAGACTGGATACGGCCTGAACATCTCCAGCGGTGAATTCGGAAACATGATCGACCTCGGAATCGTCGATCCTGCCAAGGTCTCACGCAGTGCGCTCCAGAATGCAGCCTCTGTGGCATCAATGGTGCTTACGACAGAATCCCTGGTAGCCGACATTCCGGAACCGGAACCGGCAGCACCCGCAGCAGGCGGCATGGGCGGAATGTATTGATACCGAAACAGCCAAATATGTAATAAGAAAGCCGGCACTTTGTGCCGGCTTTTTCTTTATACATAGATAGCGGCCGTCCTTTCGGACGGCCGGTCAACATCAATATGCGGAGATCATTTTGCGAATGCGATCTCGGAAGCGATCCTTATCGCGCCGGGTACGATCTCGAAATCGATCTGAGAAGGATTGCCGCCGTACTCGCCGTCAAGAGTCCATTCTACGTTGCTTTCGGGGATTATGTGCGCTTTCTTGATCTTCCTGAATACAAAGTGTTCATTTTCAAAATCACCCTGCAGCAGAGAGTACAGGATCTCGGTAAGATCAGCGGCATGTTCCGGGTATCTGATGAGAAAGAGTTCAAATTCTCCGTCATAAAGATTGCTGGTAGTCATTCCGACTATCTTTTGTCCTCCGACTGACAGGGAGTTGCAGATCCCGCCGAAGATGAATTCGCCATCGAAATCTCCGTTATCTGACTCTATCTTCATGCGGCATCTGGTCTGCAGATGCTCGGGGGCAGAGATCACCGCATTAAGGATATATGCCGCGTATCCAAAGGTGTTCTTGGCTTTCTGGTCGGTGTTGTAGCTTATGGCTGAGAAAGCTCCGAAAGCTGCGACGTAGTTGAAGTAGTGACCGTTGAAACAGCCTATATCATAATCCACGTACTTCCCTGATGTGATGATGTCACAGGCTTTGTCCACATCTCTCACGAGCTTGAGGTTCTTGGAAAAGTCATTGGTGGTGCCTGCAGGTATGTAGCCCAGGGAAGGACGGTCTTCCATCTTCATCAGTTTGTTGACTGCGGCATTGACTGTTCCGTCACCGCCTACGCATACTACCATATCGTATCTTCGCTCGTTCAGATAGTCTTCGAGCTCCAGTGATACTCCTTCCGCGATGGGACAGACAGTTGTCGAAATTCCCTTCTGTGCAAAATTTTTAATGATGCGGAACGCATTGCTGCCGTTCCTTCCGTTGCCTGCTATTCCGTTGATGACAAGCAAGATGTCGGTCATTGTCCAACCCCCATTATGACCCAAACTAACTTATTATAATCATACGATATACAATCAGGGCTAATCCAGAAACAAATTGTGAATCATTTGATCAAAACGAAAATAAAAACTGTTTTTTTAATGCACTTTATTGCATTATATAATTAAAGTACAAAAGAGGAAGGAGGGCGACAGGTGAGCGAGTTCCATGATATGAAAGAAAGTACAGGAACCGGCAAAGAATTCTTTTTTCATGATGATGAGTTCAACGAGAGGGCAGTAGCTGAACTCGGTGAAGCCTCCGGGGAAGCGCTCGAACCGGAAGAAGAGAACTTCAAGTTTATAGGTACACTCGCCAAAGCAACCCTCATATCCATCCTTGGGACCATTATTATATTTCAGGCAGCGCTTCCGCGTAAGATCATCATTCCGGACCCGGTAAGGGCGGCAATAGGGCTGGGAACGCATCCGCATACCCATACCGGTGAGTGGATAGTCGACCGTGAACCTTCATGCGGAGAAACGGGGCTGGAGTATACCATATGCACAGAGTGCGGTGAAAGAGCCGAGGAGCGCGAGATCGCAGCTAACGGACACACAGTGTCTGAAGAGTGGGTGGTAGAGAGAGAAACATCCTGCGAGGCTCCCGGACTGGAAGTAAGGCGCTGCACTGTGTGCAATGAAGTCTGTGAATCAAGGGAGATCCCTGCGCTGGAGCATAAGCCGAAGGAAGAGTGGGAGATCGAGAAGGAGCCTACCTGCACTGAACCCGGAGAGGAAGCAAGAAAATGTGAAGTGTGCGGACAGGCTGTGGAGACCCGGGAGATAGAACCACTGGGACATAAGTATCCCAACAGATGGACAGTCAAAGAGGCACCTACCTGCACAAAGAAAGGCACGGAGTCCAGAACGTGTTCAGCTTGTGGAGAAGAAGAGACCAGAGATATCGATATGGTAGACCACAGATTCTCGAGCTGGACCATGAGAGAAGAGTCAACCTGCACAAAGAAAGGGACAGAGTTCAGAAAGTGCTCGGTATGCGGCAGGGAAGAGACCAGAGAACTTGCGCTCAAAGATCATACTCCCGTCACAAAGACCATAAAGGAACCTACATGTACATCAACCGGTACACAGACTAAATCATGTTCTGTATGCGGTCAGGTATTGGAGACGACTACCATAGCAGCCAAGGGACACAGTTTCTCATCCTGGACAGTGAAGACGGCATCTACCTGTGCCAAGAAAGGTGTAGAGCATAGAACCTGTACCATCTGTGGCTTTGAAGAAACCAGAGAACTTGCGCTGGTTGCTCATACTTATTCAGGCTGGACCGTCAGGCAGGTTTCTACCTGTGCGGTGAAGGGAACAGAATTCAGAACGTGTACTGTATGTGGAGCAGAAGAGACCAGAGAAATAGCATTGGCAGCGCATACTTACTCCAGCTGGACTGTAGAGGAAGAGTCCACGTGTACAGTCAATGGAAGGGAAAGCAGAACATGCACTGTCTGCGGAGCGAAAGATACGCGGAGTCTGCCTCTTGCGGACCACCTTATGGGTGACTGGGTAGCGAATCCCAACTTACACACAGCTGAACGACAATGCGATAACTGCGACCATAAAGAGATCTGTGATCACTCTACCAATACTTTCACTGTTGACGGCAGCCTCACAGTTACATGCACGAAGTGCGGATGCACAGTTGAAGAACTAGGTGGAAGAGCAGCTTACATGCAGGACCTGGAAAATGACACACAATACATGTCGATAACGATCGGCAACCACTACTACGATGTATATTTCTAGCCGGCACATATATTGAAAAGGAGAGAACAAATGAAAAACTTATTTGAACAGTTCATGTCACTGCATGGCTTTGTAAGGCTGCTTATAGTCCTTGCGGCGACGTTTGTGATCTCGCTTCTTGTGAAACTGCTGTTTGGCGTTAAATTCAAGAAGCACAGGGCCACGACTATTTTTGGTATGATCGGCAGCATCCTCATCTTCCTGATCTGGTTCGCGGGCATCGTGTACGCGCTTATGCAGATCGGTGTGGATACCACTTCCATCCTTGTAGGTGCAGGGATAACCGGAATCATCCTGGGTCTTGGATCTGAGTCGCTTATCGCGGACATACTTGCCGGCATATCCCTTATACTTGATAAGGATTTCCAGGTGGGTGATACTGTGGCCATCGACGATTTCAGAGGCGAAGTCGTTGCGATGGGCATGAGGACCGTCAGCATCCGCGATATCGCGGGAAACGTTAATATCATCCGCAATTCTACCATCGAGTCGGTCATCAACCAGTCAAAGGGAACTCCGCTGACTGTGGCGCGATTTCCGGTGAGCAGGGATGAGAGACTCGAGGACGTGGAGGAGATGGTAGAGAAAGCTATCGATACCGTGTTCGCGGAGAAACCGGAACTGTTCGTGTCCAGACCCGTCTACAGAGGTGTAGACGAACTCTCCACGGAACTTGATGACACTCAGATGGTGCTGCTCATTACCGCGGAAGTCACGGATGCGAACATGTATGATGCGAGAAGGGCTATACTCAGAGCAGTCAAATTGGCTCTGGAAGAAGCAGAATGATCAAGTTATTTTTTATTGAAAAAAGCGCTGCGAAAGCAGCGCTTTTTTAGCTGAAGGAAACGAACGACGATGACTGTCTGAACAAGAGGATAATCTCGTTGACTATCATTTATCAGATGATATAATTTTGAACATAACGATGTTAGTAAGGGGAACGAATAAAGTGGCTAAAAGTGATTATCTGCTCGAGATGCGTCATATACAGAAGAGCTTCGGAGCTGTTGTAGCTCTCACCAACGGATGCGTAAGAGCGAAAAGCGGCGAAGTCAACGCTTTGATCGGCGGAAACGGAGCAGGCAAATCCACACTTATCAAGATACTGTCCGGCTACCAGCCCTGTGATGCAGGCGATATCCTTTTCAACGGTGAGAAGGTCGAAATCCACAGCACGACTGAGGCACAGGAACTTGGTATTAAGACCATCTATCAGGAACTTGCTTTGTTCGAGAAGATGAATGTCTATGAGAACATGTATGTAGGCCGTGAGCTCACGATCGACAAGAAACCCTTCAAGTGGCTCAAGATCCTCGACCTCAAGACGATGAAGGCCAATGCCCTCGCTGAGATCCAGCGTATGGGGTTCAACATCCCCAACATATTCAATAGGGTCATGTTCATGTCCGGCGGACAGAGACAGGCCATTGCATGCGCAAAAGCCCTGATGGGCGGAGCTCCTTCCGTGCTGATCATGGATGAGCCTACGGCCGCCCTCGGCGTAAAGGAAGGACGTGAGATCATCGATCTCATGAAGAGATACCGCGACGAAGGCGCGGCTATCATTCTCATAAGCCACAATATGAGGACGGTTTTTGATGTGGCTTCCGAGATCACGGTCATGAGGCTCGGCGAGACCGTCGCCGCACTCAGAAAAGAAGATACGGACGAAGATGAGGTCGTCGGACTGATGACAGGTTCCATAGACACTATAACGGACGAAAGAAATCTTCTCGGCGAATACGATATGTGACCCTTTAATTAAACAGCAGTTCCGCGGGCGTTATGCCCGCGGTTTTCTTTTGCCTGTGGATACAGTGTACTCTCGGATCAGGTGTATTTTGCCGATGGCTCTGTTTGTTAGCGTGAGATATGCTGTGTTATCATATTAATAAGAATAATAAAGAATGGAGATCTGTTGAATGGCTAGAAATGATGCGAGAAGCGCCCGCATAGGACGCGACTTCACGCTCTGGCAGCTGATCTGGTTCTGCGTACCTGCGATAATGACGAACCTGTTCACTGCGCTGTTCAGAACATTGGATGACGGCCTGTTTGTAAGCCGTTATGTAGGCCCCACCGCGCTGGCCGCGATCAAAATAATAACCCCGATCAATTCACTGCTGATGGGCTTTTCACACCTGTTCTCGATAGGTGCAAGCACACTCTCTGCCCACAAGATGGGAGAAGGAGACAGGGAAGAGGCAAACAGGATATTTTCACGTGTCGTGGTATCTGCCGGAGTGGTCGGCGCTCTGTTCTCTGCCGTTGTATTGATTTTTGAAAAGCCTATCCTTTTGTTCCTGGGAGCAGATGCTGACACTCTTCCCATAGCGACAACATATACGCGCATCATCTATGTGGATGCTGCGCCTCACCTTATGGGACTGTGTATGGCCAGTTACTACTCTACAGCAGGGAAACCGGTAATGGGGTTGGTCAGTTCGATACTGAACGGTTCCATGAATATCATTTTTGATATCATACTGAT
>CACYBC010000204.1 GCA_902772615.1 uncultured Ruminococcus sp. | reverse complement strand
GGAAAAGAAAGAGACAAGATTTAAAGTCGTCCTCAGGGAAGGCGGCCAGCTGAGCGAAGAAGGCGTACGCCAGATCCTCGTGGATACAAAGACGGGAGTCAACTATCTGGTATGGAAAGCCGGTTATGCGGGCGGCATCATTCCGATGTACGACGCGGACGGTAAAGTGATCGTAACCAAGGACTGAAGATCGGATAACCTGTAGATAACAGAGGAAAACATTGAATTAAAGGAACTGCGGACTGACCGCAGTTCCTTTTCAGTATTTATGTGAGATATGGACAAATATATTCAATGTGTTAAACTTCTAGATAACCCGAAACCAGCTGTAACAGCAGCGGGACGTCGGGATCTTTTCTGAAAAGAAGACAAAAGAATGACAGTTCTCAGACTGGAAAACATATCGAAGTATTACGCGTCCCAGACCGCTGTGGTCATGGGACTTTCCAACGTGAGCCTTTCCTTCTCGGAGGGCGAGTTCGTGGCGGTCACCGGCGAGAACGGCAGCGGCAAGTCGACCATCGCCAACGTCATAGGCGGAATGCTTCCCTATGAGGGCGGAGAACTGTACGTGATGGGCCAGCCCACCTCGCATTACAACGCTGCCGACTGGGAGCGCTACCGCCGCGACATGATAAGCTTCATCTCGCAGGACTACGGCATTCTTCCCGGTAACACGGTATCCGAGAACGTGGAGAGCGCGCTGATCCTTTCGGGCTGCAGCGGATCTCTGGCTGCGGACAGGACTCGTGAGATCCTTGAGAAGGTGGAGCTCTCGGAGTATTCAGGCAGGCGCGCCGCAAAGCTGTCCAGCGGACAGAAGCAGCGCCTCGCCATCGCCAGAGCCCTTGCGAAGCCGTCCAGGATACTCATCGCGGACGAGCCCACGGGGAACCTGGACCGCGAGAACAGCGACAGGGTAATAAAGCTCCTCAAGGAGGCTTCAGAAGAGAGACTGGTAATCCTGATCACCCATGAGTTCAGCGAAGCTGAGGAATATGTCACGAGGCATATAGTGCTGTCGGACGGAAAGGTGATACAGGACGCCGATCTGCGCGCTGCAGCTGAGGAACAGGAACAGGTGACTTTACCGGAACCGGACGGTATTTCTGTTCTTCCGAGGATAGAGAGCTCCCGGAAGAAAACATACGGAAAAAGCCTTTCGTCCTACGTCGCAAGACTGACTGTAAAGGCGAGGCCGGTGTTCTTCTCGCTGACGGCGCTGATACTCATACTGACCTGCATATCATCCTTCATATTCATCGGAAACTTCATCATCGCCACCGACGACACCACTGCGAGGATCTACGACGACTCGGCTTTCATTAACGGTGACCCTGCGAGGATCGTCGTAGCAAAGGACGGCAAGAAGGCGTTCACGCAGGAAGACACGGAAGAGATAGCCGGGCAGAGATATGTCCGCAGCGTTGAGAGATACGGGTATATCTCCGACGTGAACTATTTCTACAGGGAAGACGAAGACTACAGGGAATACACCGGAGTCTCCTTTGAAGACGGATACGATCCGCTGGAGAATTCAGACGCCTTCTCATACACGGTGGAGGTGGAACTGCTGGAGGACCTGCAGAGCGATCCCAAGTTCCTGCGCAGCGTAACCCAGGCCGGCGCCGTAAGGAACGGCAGGATGGCCGAAGGCTACTACGAAGTGCTCTCCTCCGATCCGGATTTCAGGACCGGGGACCAGGTGAGAGTCTATATAAAGGACAGCAGGCACTGGGCGATCGCTCAGTTCATCGGCATCACCTTCGACGTGGTGGGTGAGACCTCAGGTGACAGGGGCCTGTTTTTCTCCGAGAACTTCTGCCGCATGATGAACGCGTCGACTCTGGCATCCATTTACAGCCGGAACGGTATGTACTACGTCGGCGGAGATCTCGGCAGGTATCCCGTCGCTCCATTCGACGCGGAGCGATACAGCCAGTATATGATCGAAGTATACTCTCAGGCTCCGGCGTCGCCTGACGGAAAGCAGCTTGACCCGCAGCAGACGGCGGAACCGGTCATACCGACCGAGCTCAAAGAGAACGAGTTCGTGATACCGCCGGATCCGGAGAGAGGCGGACCTTACCTCGGACAGACCATGACTCTGAGCGTCGGAGCCTGGTATACGGGGACTCTTCCAGGTCACGAGCAGGATCCTGCTGACAGCGGGGTCTATGAGCTGAAATGCGCTGGACAGTTCAAAAGCGACCATCCCAGGTTCATACTCGTGAATCCGCAGACATATGAAAAGATGACGGCAGACATGCGCTGCAACCAGGTCTCGGTGTTCATCGACGACTACGCCTATAAGGACCGCGTAATAGAAGAGCTGGTCTCCTTAGGCTACGTCGCGCTGTCGCCCTACGAGCAGGGCTCCACTAAGAAGGACGCGAAGCTGGAGGAGGAGCGAATAGATCTGCTGCGCATATCCCTCGCGGCTTCAGTCATCACTCTGGTGCTGCAGCTGATACTGCTGAGAGTGATCTTCTCGTCTCTCGGCGGGCACTACAGGCTGCTGTCCAACATGGGACTGCGCGCAAAGACGGCGTACGGTTCAATCGCGCTGCTGTTCCTGTTCCTGACGGTGATCTCCGAGATCATCGGCGCTGCGGTCATACTGATCCTCAACGCCCGCGGTTACATAAGGGTGGTCAACATATTCAAGTACCTCGATCCGCCGAAGCTTCTGCTCGTATTCGCGGTGCACATGATCTTCTGCGCGATCGCTTATGTCGCCGTAGTGAGATCGATAAGAAAACAGGTCTTCACTATAAACGGATTCTACGAGGACATGGACGGAGAACTCATGGAGGAGGTGATGGCGCAGTGATTTCGGTAAAGGACCTCACCAAGACCTACAGTCCCGGGACCAGAGCCGCGGAGGAAGTCCTTCACGGCGTGAGCTTCGATCTGCCCGAGACCGGCTTCGTATGCATCCTCGGGCGCTCCGGAAGCGGGAAGACCAGCCTGCTGAACGCCATCGGCGGACTGGACGTGTTCGACAGCGGCAGCGTGGAGATAGACGGAACGCCCGTCACCCGCACCGACCGAGATAAGATCGAGAGACTGCGCAATGAGAACTTCGGATACGTTTTCCAGAACTACTACCTGCTGCCGGAACACTCGGTGGCGTACAACGTATATCTCGGGCTCCACTCCCTGGATCTGGACGAGAGACAGAAGCTGAAGAGGGTACAGGAAGCGCTGGAGAAGGTGGACATGCTGCGCTTCCGCAAGCGCCTGGTTGGAGAGCTCTCGGGAGGACAGCAGCAGCGCGTCGCGATCGCGAGAGCCATAGCAAAGTCTCCGAGGGTGATCTTCGCGGACGAGCCCACCGGCAACCTGGACGAGGAGAGCACGCTGAGCGTCTGCACTACCCTCAAGAGCATCTCCAGGAACAGCCTCGTGGTGATGGTAACGCACGAGGAGCGTCTTGCTGACTTCTTCGCGGACAGGATAATCAGGATAGAGGACGGAAGGATCACCTCCGACAGCTCGGAATGGGAGCGCGGAGATCTGGATTCCGCAGGTAAGGATTCCGTATACACCGGGGATTACAGGGAAGAGATGTTCTCATCCGGGAATCTCAGTATCAGGGTGCTGTCTGCGGAAGGTTCTGATCCCGCGGACCTGACGATAGTAGTGGAGGACGGAAGGCTCATCCTCAAGACCGATGACAGCAGACTCGTCATGTATTCCAAAGATTCCGATCCGCCCTACATCAGGGAGGGAAGCAGGCCGAGACTGAATCTGTCGCAGCTGGAGAACGATGATGCATTCGCAGGCGAAGCAGAGCGCCCGCCTCAGAAGGAAGGAAGAAGATCCGGCCTGGGGCTCAGGATGCTGATCGCGGAGATGCGCACCGCGGCCTCCGAGAAGAGACTGCGCAGCATTGCGAACGCGCTGTTCATCATGCTGCTCTCGCTGATGATGCTGCTGGCCATAACGGATATCAATGCCTCCGCAAAGGTTGATCCCAGGGAGTTTATCTCATCCGATTCGCATGTTCTGAAACTTCAGTTCAGCAAGGGCAAGAACTACAGCGACAGGACCACGTTCTCCGTCGCGGGATACGTGCCGCAGGTCCTCTCCGCGCTGGACGCGACGGGGCTTGAATACGACGTGATACCGGACACGAACATGGAGTTCAGGTTCTACACCGACATACTCCCTCAGTTCGAAGGACTGTCCATGAGTTTCGGAAGATACAATCTGGTTGACATAGAGAGGCTGGATCCGTCCCTGATAGTTTTCGGGCGCATGCCGGAGCGCTACGACGAGATCGTAGTGGACAGATGGGTCATCAGAAACTGCACCGACAGGGACGGGATCGTGCAGAACCTGATCCCGGACACGGAGTACATGATAGGCAAGAAAGTCTACATGGAAAACAGGGAATATTACCCGACCATAGTGGGGATCTGCGACAGCGGGCAGCCCAGCGTATATCTTTCCAAAGCGGCCATGCTCTCGGTGGGGATCCACGGGCTGGACGGGATACCTTATTCCGAGTTCGTATCCATAACCGGGAGGACGGACATTGCGCCGGTAAAGCCCGGCGAATGCGTAGTGCTCGCGGACAACGCCGGCAGTTACTACATGGACAGGCTCAGAACCAAGGTAAACTTCACCAACAACAGGGATTTCTACCTCAGGGAGGCGGTCAGCGGAGTCGGGTACGAGAGATACGGCATAAACGCTCCGATAATCATTTCCGACGAGGAAGTGGAAGAGCTCGTGAGATACGCGGTGGAGACGTCTACGCATTTCGACATGTGGTGCACAGACAAGGAGGCTGTAAAGAAAGCCATCTCCGAGGACCTTCCGGAAGAGCTCCGGGACGTGGTGCTCATCGATGCAAGGGACATCTACGAGACAGAGTATGCGGCGTATATGCAGAAACGCAGCGTGCGGCTGCAGACCAGGTTCCTGATAACCGCTGCGGCAGGTATACTGTGTCTCGTGATGCTCTATATCATACAGAGATTCAGGGTCGGGGACCGGATGGGCATGATATCGGTATACAGGATGCT
>CACYBC010000203.1 GCA_902772615.1 uncultured Ruminococcus sp. | reverse complement strand
CCGTCAAGGCCGGCATCTCCAAGGAAGAGGCCGACGAAATCGTTGCAAAGCTCAAAGAGGCCGGTGCAACCACAGAGGTCAAATAATACAGCTTTTAAAGCAAAAAAACAGCCTGCATACGCAGGCTGTTTTTGTTTGCGCTTTTTTTGTTACCTGATAAACAGGCTGCAGAGGAGCTTGTTCATGGTCGGGAAGAAAGCTATTACAAAGAACAGTCTGATGGTGTGAAGGATCGAGACCTTGAATGAGTCCACACCCATGTCTTCAGCCAGTATAGCCATCTCGGTCATACCTCCTGGAGTGGAGGCGAATAGTGCCGTAGGATAATCGAGGTCTGTGAACTTGCTGACCAGAAAGCCATTGAACAGTATGAATACGATAAGGCCTATCAGCATGATGAGTATGGGAATTGCCAAAACATCTATATTGGCAAGGTCCGCTCTGGAAAAGCGGCACCCCATAAATGCTCCGGAAAGAATGGACATGCATACCCTGATCTGAGAAGGGAAACGGTTCTTGCCCATGAATACCGTAAAGGTGGCTCCGGCGAGCATCGATCCGAGCATGGCTCCGGAAGTTATTCCGAGCCATCTGAAGAACAAGCCTGCGGCTGTGCATACGGCAAAGACCAGAACCAGTTTTGTCCAGTTCGTCTTGTCCGGCATTCCGGGCTGCGCGGGTATTCCGGGATCCTCCGTTCCTTCGCCTTTTTTCATTCTTCCCGTGCGGAAGAGGTATTTGAACAGAGGGGGACAGCAGGTGAAGATTATCAGCAGCCTTAGGACCTGCAGCAGCGCGATATACGCCGGATTAGCTCCGAGTTCCTCGCCTATGAGAGCCATATCCGAGGCTCCGCCGGGAGAGGTGGCAAACAGCGCTGTCGGAACATCAAGGTCAGTGAACAGGATCATGAGACCGCCGAAAGTGAAGTTCATCAGGATGAACGCGGAGAGAAGCAGTATGATAGGTTTGACAAGCTTTTTCAGCCCTTCCACATCTTCACGGCCTACGCGGCATCCTGTCATGGCGCCTGAGAGTATCTGAAGCCCTGTTTTGACATCAGGGATGAAGTAGGCTTTCTCGGTTATCAGGTTGAATATGATCACGAAGAACATGGATCCGACCATTGCTCCGGAAGGTATCCCGAGCTTTCTGGCTATAAGACCGCCGGTCGCCCCTATCGCGATCGTGATGAGAAACATAGTGAGATTGTCCATTTTCTCTCCTTGGAGGAAGAGCCCGGGATCAGATCCCCGTCAGCTGGATGATGTAGCCGAACAAAACGGATACAGCGAAGATGAAGAGACAAATAAGAAGGTTCTGCTTCTTGTCCCGGTTGTACTTCCACAGCATGGCGAGCCCTACGCCGGCATTCATAGTCAGTCCGGATATCAGTGACCCGAAACTGATCAGGCCTTCCATGTAGAATTCCGAGAGGATGATGGAAGGAGCACAGTTGGGAATGAGACCGGTCAGGGCAGCTATGAGAGGCTCTACCGAATCGCTTCCGCTGAACAGGGACGCGGCCTTTTCTTCGCCTGCGATCCCGACGAGGAGATTCACGACAAAGATGGCGCCGAGCACAAAAGCCAGACTTTTCAAGGTGTGGATAAGTGCTGTGGTGAACAGCCCTTCTTTTTCGCACTCGTCCTGTTCGCAGTCGCTATGCATGAGCTCATGTTCATGATGAGAATGCTCACGATCGAGATCGTCCGGAAACACTTTTTGCGCGATGATGCCGGAAACTATTCCTATCACCAGCGACAGGAGAGCCAGGAGCAGTCCCTTGACCCGGAAACCTGAGGTACCCAGAAGTATGGGGATTGCTTCATCAGTTTCAGCAGTAAACTCCGCGATCAGTGTGGCGGCAGAGATCAGTCGGCTGGCAAAGAGATCCGAGGCTGTCACAGAAAGACCGCACATCGGCATAAGACCTGCCACAGCACCAAGAAAAGGGCCTTTCGTACCCAGGGAATAAAGACGTGAGGAAAGCTTCTCGCTCGCTTCATGTTCAATGAATTCAATGAAAAGATACGATGCATAAAGAAAGGGAATCAGCTTAGCTGAATCCTCCAGCGCATCGATCAATGCATCGATCAGAATTTCAAACATTGCAACACCGTCTTTTCAGCAGTAAATAAAACGCCGCTTTACCGAGGCGTTTCCTTTTGTTCTTCTTATTCATTATAATATAAAATGCAATACAAAGCGGAGGATTACTATGAGCCTAGAAAGGAAAACAGACCAGATCCTGTCCAGCGACGGCAAGACTATGCTGCATATGGTTACCTGGAGTGATGACAGCACTGCTCCGAAAGCTGTGCTTCAGATCTCACACGGTATGTGCGAATATATAGAACGTTACGATGAGTTTGCATCTTTCCTTGCACGGCATGGATATGTTGTATGCGGAAATGATCATCTTGGGCACGGCCATTCCGTCAGAACAACAGAAGACCTCGGCTATATTGCTGAAAAGGACGGATATAAGCTGATGGTCAGAGATCTCAGGAAGGTCACTGAGATCCTGCACGAGAGATACCCCGGGCTGCCCCTTGCCATGCTTGGACACTCTATGGGTTCATTCCTTGCGAGAAAATATGCTGCTGACTACAAAGACGGAGCAGATGCCTACATCTTTGAAGGAACGGACGGGTCAAACCCGGCAGGCAAGGCGTCAGAAGCGATCATCTCAGCAATACAGCTGTTCAAGGGAGACAGACATCGCAGCCGGCTGATCACTGATTTCTCATTCGGTTCATATTGCAGCAGGATCAAGGATCATCCCACCGGATTCGAATGGGTCACCAGTGATCCGGAGAAACTCAGAGAATATGTGAACGATCCGTTCTGCATGTTTACTTTTACGCTATCCGCATATAGGGACCTCACCAGAGTTTTGGACGAGGTCCTGGAAAAAGGCTGGGCGCCAAAGCTCAGAAAAGACATCCCGTACCTGCTGGCTTCGGGTGAAGATGATCCTGTCGGGGATTACGGCGAGGGAGTCAAAGTCGTATACGATATGATGAAAGCCGCAGGGTGCGAACGGGCGGAAATGAGGCTGTACCCGGGTCAGAGACATGAACTTCACAATGAGACCGGCAGGGATAAGTTCTATAATGATACTCTTCAGTGGCTTAATGAAGCCCTGGAGGTCTGATCGGATAAATCAATGGTACTTGCACTTCAGAATATCAGGTTCTCTTACGGCGATAATACCGTCATAGAGGATGCATCGTTCCAACTGGAAGAATATGACCGCGCCGGGCTTGTGGGCTATAACGGATGCGGGAAGACGACTCTGCTGGGGATCATAACAGGAAGCCTTATCCCCGACGGAGGTTCTGTCACACTCAGAAATGATGCTGTGATGGGGTATCTCAGACAGGACAGCGGACTCCACGGAGACCAGACCGTTCTCGGTGAGATGAAGATGGCAAATAATGCCGACAAGCTTCTGGAGCAGATGAGATCACTCGAAAGACGGATGGAAAAGGAACCGGAGCTCCTGTCGGAGTATCAGACTGTCAGTGAGAGATATGAAGCGATAGACGGATATCACCTTGACTATCAGATCAGAAGGATCCTGCTGGGAATGGGATTCCCTGAGGAGACATGGACAAAAAGCGTTTCTGTCCTTTCCGGAGGGGAAAAAACAAGGCTCTCTCTGGCCAAACTGCTGCTGCAGACACCTGATCTGCTTCTGCTTGACGAGCCTACGAACCATCTGGATCTTGAGACGCTGGACTGGCTGGAAGGGTATCTGACCGGGTACAGAGGAGCTGTTCTTGTAGTGTCGCATGACAGGCACTTTCTGGACAGCGTGTGCAACAAGACCATACAGCTGAACAGAGGTCGGACAAAAGTATACCCGGTACCTTTCTCTGAGTACCTCGTGCGGCGCGACAATGATGACAGAGTGGAAAGAGCCCACTATGAACAGACGCTTGAGAAGGCCGAAAAATACCGTGAATTCGCGGAGCGGAACATGGCCAGGGCTTCCACCAGGAACATGGCAAAGAGCAGACTCAAGATGCTGGAGAGGCTTGACCTGACGGCGCCTGAGGAATACAGCCACACAGACATCAAATTTGAGATAATACCTGACAGCGAACCATATAAGGATGTGCTGAAACTGACGGATCTCAGCGTCGGCGTACCGGGTCTGGTACTTTGTTCCGGCATAGATCTGCTGCTGCAGCGCGGCGAAAGGATCGCAGTGATAGGAAGAAACGGTTACGGGAAGACGACTCTCATCCGGACCATTCTGGGAGAGATAAGACCTGTTTCAGGGCGCATCATTATCGGCGGGGGAGTAAAGATAGGAGTCCAGAAACAGGATCTGTTCCATATTGAGAACGAGAGCCCGCTGATGTATATCTGGGACAGGTATCCTCAGATGGATCAGCTGCAGGTGAGAAAGCTTCTCGCGCTGGTGGGCTTCCGGGATGAAGAAGTGTTCACGGAGTCATCCGGTCTTTCCGGCGGAGAGCTGGCAAGGCTCAATATGGCCAGGCTCTCGCTGGAACACCCCAATTTCCTGATACTGGACGAGCCCACTAATCACCTTGATATCTTCACCAAGGACATCCTTTTCGAGGCTCTCAACACATATACCGGAACTCTATTCATGGTTTCCCATGACAGATGGCTGATAGAGAACCTGAATTGCAGGATACTGTTCATGGATGGGGGCACGGCAAAGCTTTTCGACGATTATGACAGTTTCAGGGAATACACTCAGGCTTCCAGGAATATACAGCCGGAGCAGAAGGAATCCGAAAATGAGAAGCCGAAGCAGGAGTACATCGGCGGACGTGAGGCTAGAAAACAGAAGGCTGAGTACAGGCAGCGCAGAAGCCAGCTTGAAAAAAGGATAGAGGAGCTTGAGCGCGAAGAACGTGACACGGAAGCGGCGATAGCCGATCCTTCGGTCGCGTCAGATGCTGAAAAACTCAATGAATTGTGCATTCGCCTGGACAGCATAAAAAACGAGCTTTCCGAGATCACTGATGAGTATCTTCTGGAGTACTCTGACTGATGTCGGGACAGGACTGAGGTTCTTTCCGCACCATATACCGATTTTAAAAAGCGTCACGGCCTGCCGGATCAGACAGGTGTGACGCTTTTATAGTGTATTATGCAGATGGATCTGAACTTAGGTTCAGAATTCCTGAACGGGTTCACCGTCGACGATCCTGTAACCGTGTATGGCCAGACGGCTCACAGGCAGATCGACATCGCGGTCGTAGTAGCTGTTTTCCGGAGTGATGCCGGGAAACATCTCTCTGAACCTCCTGACCTTCTCTTGCCCGGAGCAGTTCTTCCCGGTGTACTTTCCCGTCTTCGGATCCACCCGGGAGGCAATGAGGGCAGAGATGCCGAGTTCCCTGCATATAGGAGCAAGTACAAACTCAGGAGACGCTGAGATCAGCACGTCATTGTCGGACCGGACTCTGTGATACCACGCCTGAATGTTGCTCTTGTCCTGCTCCCAGAACCCGGGCAGCATGGCTTCTGCGTCAATAAGCCTGAAGTAGAGATAGAACGCCTGCTTCATGGCGGTCATGTCTATGATACCGAGGATTTTGAGCAGAGCCGCGGCGGCCTGCACCGGCATCAGCAGAGCTATATACGGCCTGCGCCGCAGGCAGTACAGATAGAAGGCGACACCGCTGTCACCCTTATGTATCGTACCGTCAAAGTCGAAAATGTTCATAGTTATCCTTTTCTTTCTTGAGTCAGAGTCATTATAATAATTGAAGCATCTATTTGCAATTTCAGGAGGTATTACAGTGAATCTTCCCAATAAGCTCACCGTAGCGCGGCTGCTGTCGCTGCCGTTCCTTATTGCCTGTTTCTATATCGACAGCCCTCTGGGGCGCTGGGGCCTGCTGATCCTGTTCGTGCTGGCAAGCATCACGGACTGGCTCGACGGCAGGATCGCAAGATCCAGAAACCTGGTCACGAATCTGGGAAAGTTCCTTGATCCAATTGCAGATAAGGCTCTGGTCAGCTCGGTGCTGACATGCTTCGTGGAGATAGGATACGCGTCGGCCGCAGCCGTCATCATTGTTCTTATAAGGGAATTCATCGTATCAGGCGTAAGGATGGAGGCTGCCAGCAGGGGAAAGGTCGTAGCTGCAAACATCTTCGGAAAAGCGAAGACCATGTTTCAGATGGTGTCCATGACCGCGATTCTGTTCCTTAGAGCCCTTTGCGGAGACCCCGCGTGGCTGATCACCACTTCCAACATCCTATGCTGGATAAGCGCATTGATCACTGCTCTGTCCGGGATAGTCTATGTGATCGACAACAAAGAAATTCTTTCCGAGGAAGACTGAATTGAAGAAACGTGTAATATCCGCTATAGTCATGCTCGCGATCGTGGGGGCATGCCTTTTTATCTCCCGGATCACCAGAGTCCTTCTCGTATTCGCTGCTGCGGTGCTTTCGGCAGTAGAGATGCGCGACTGTCTCAAGAAGACAGAAGAGAAGGCCATGGTATTCTCACCGGTGCTTTTTATCGCGATCAACACTGTGCTGTGCCTGCTTGATGCTCCTGTATGGACACTGGCGGCGAATCTCGTGGGCTGCGCGATGCTTTCCATCTGCCTCTGTATATGCCGTGAGGATCTGATGGCAGTCGGAGCAAGAGGAACTCTGTTTGTACTAATATACCCGATGAGCCTGTATGCTGTGGTACAGAGGATACTCTCCTCGGACGGGTGGCTGTACCCGGCTGCCGTTGCGGCACTGGCTACCTGGAGCTGCGATGCGTTTGCGCTCTTTGGCGGAAAGAAGTTCGGAAGGCATAAACTGAGTCCCCGAGTCAGTCCGAACAAGACTGTTGAGGGATCGCTTTGCGGTGCGGCGGCGTCCGCGGTATTTGGAGCTCTCACATGGTTCCTCCTCAGAAAACAGGGGGCTGAACTCTGGATCTGCATCATTGTGGCGGTCATTGCCTCATCTCTCGGGCAGTTTGGAGATCTTGCAGCTTCTCTGTTTAAGAGAGAAGCCGGGATCAAGGATTACAGCGATCTGATCCCCGGACACGGAGGCATGATGGACAGGGCGGACAGCCTGCTGTTCTCGATACCGACGGCATGGTTCTGCATGGAACTGATCGGGATCATCAGAAAGGTATGATATGTCTGATAACAGAAAAGTAATGCTCGTAGCTAATCCTGTTTCCGGAAAGAAGGCGGTCGCCAACGCTCTGTCTGACATCTGCAGAGTATTTCTGGAGCTGGGGTGGATACCCAGTGTATTCGTTACGGGCGGTCGTGGAGACGCGACGGATTATGTAAAGAAATACGGCGGAGACTTCGGACGGATAGTCGCGATAGGCGGGGACGGTACCATGAACGAGACTGTTACCGGGATCATCGAGGCAGGTCTGGATACGCCATTTGCCTTCATACCCAGCGGCACGACAAATGACTTTGCGTCCACGCACCATCTGCCTGCTGACATGATAGAAGCTTCCAGACTCGCAGCCGGCGGCAAGATAAGGATGCTGGATGCCTGCAGATTCAATGAGAGATACTTCATGTTTCACTGTGGGTGCGGCTTCTTTGCCGGCGTGGTGAATGATACCTACCAGGAGATGAAGAATGCGCTGGGTTATTTCGCATACATCCTGGAGGGAATGTCAAACGCACTTTCGATCGCACCGAAGCACGCTGTATTCAACATCGACGGAAAGAGTTTTGAGGAAGATTTCATCTACCTGGGTCTTCTGAGCACGCTTTCTCTCGGAGGAAACATAACTACGCTGCCGGCAGATGTGGTCAGAGCGGATGACGGCAGGTTCGAGGTGTTTCTGGCGAAGGCTCCGGGCGACATTTTTGAACTCGGAGAGGAACTAAAGGAGTTCACGGGTAAGAACTTCAACGGCGAATACATAAGCTTGTTCAAGATGGAGAAATGCACTATAGATTCCGAGACTGAACTGGAATGGTCGCTGGACGGAGAACCGTATCTGGGATCTGATAAGAAACATGTTGAGATAGAGGTCCTGCCGAGAAGGATCAGTTTCGTATCATCCGACGGTGATGAGACACTGTCCTGAGAATGATTCAAACACAAAAGCCGGCTATACAGCCGGCTTTAATTATGTGCTGTTATTCTCAGAATCCCAGTTTCAGGATGGAGCTTTCTGCCGCCAGATCCTCAAATCCGAAGAGGATAAGGATGTCATCATAATCCCCGGACGCAAGAGAGGTGAAAGAGTCCGCATAGTATCTTGGATCTACACAGGTGATGGATTCATAGTTGTGAGTAAGGAAAGGTATCATGCAGTCTGCGAAAGAATCTTTGATGACCAGCAGACTTCTTTTCTTTCCGGAACCGGGGGAGGATTCTATCTTTCTTTCCGGACCGTTACCGTAAAGGAACATGGCATATTTGTCTCTTGAGGACAGCTTCGTAAAGTCATATACAGTATCGTGCCGGTTTGTTCCTTCTGTCAGGACGGCGGACACATTATAATACTTGAGAGAATCAGCCTGCTGTCTGATTTTCTTGCATTTTGAATAGCTTGTTCCGAGGAATCCTTCGGAAACGTGAGATGAACCGGAAGAATGATCGAAAGCCTCCAGACCGAGGTGGGAACAAAGGGCGTTGTAAGCGTACCAGGCTCCGTCAGTTGTCCAGTGGTGGTCGGTCATGTAGTAGATGTATTCGTCATTGTGTCTGTCCAGTACGGATAGTGCGTCTACATAGGAACAGCCCGCGAATTTGGAACCGAGGAACCCTTCCGACCCGTTTTCCAGCAAAGAACGCTGATCGGCAAAAGGAGCATTTGTAGGCAGCTTGTCACTAAGTACGCAGTAGGAAGACGGAACGATCATAACCGTTACCGGAGCTGAGGCTTTTTCTGCGAAGCTGCTGATCGACATCACGTTATCGTCGAGATCTGACTGGTCAAATGAATCGAATCTCTGGAAAAGATAACCATCCTTTCCATAGACCACTCCATTGTTCTCAGTCTTCAGAAGTGCGGATTCCGCAATGGACTTAACGGCGATCCATGTATCTCTTCCGGGGAACTGATCCGATACATAGTCGCCGTATTTTTCTTCAAAGGAACCGCTGAAGATGCCTTTGAGAGACACTTCAGGGAACTGAGAGAGGTATTTATTCTCTGATTCGCTGTATGTTCTGTCGGGAGATACAGCTGCGGTGACAAGAAGGATATAAAGGATCAGAAACAGTATCAGAAATGAGCGGATCGCTCTGAGTGTTTTATTCAAGGCAAATCCTCCTCAGAATTGTGCGTACAGGAACGGACGATATGTGGAATCTGTTATATATGCGAGACAGAGTAGAAGCAGTATCAGAGTAGCTGCGCTTCTGAACCCTCTGTGGTCCGTCAGTTTTTTCCAGAAGGATGCAGCCTGTTCCGTACATAGCAGAATACAGATGACGAGTATCACTGCGTAATTCCTGAGGAAGTACAGTGCGGAGATGCCGCCTGTTCCGCCGAACAGTCTGGAGAAAAAGACCGGGATCTGTGTCAGATCCGTCACGGCAAACAGAGACCATCCGATAAGGGTGATGAATACCAGATATATATGGCCTAAAAAGCGGTGATCTTCCAGAAACTTCAGAATGAACTGCTTTTCGATCACCAGCACTATGAAGTAGAAGAGGCCCCATAGGAGAAAGTTCCAGGAAGCTCCGTGCCAAATGCCTGTAAGAGCCCATACTGCAAGAATGTTGAGAATGTTCCTTGCTTTGCCGCAGCGGCTGCCTCCAAGGGGGAAATAAACATACTGACGGAACCACCCGCCCATAGTGATATGCCACCTTCTCCAGAATTCAGTGGCACTGACAGATGAATACGGGGTCCTGAAGTTTTCAGGCAAGCTGAAGCCAAAGAATCTGGCAAGCCCGGAGGCCATGTCGGAATAACCCGAGAAATCGTAATAGAGCTGCAGCCCGAACGCAAGTATCCCTGCCCAGCAAAGAAGGCAGGATACGTTTGCGAATCCCGCTGCGGTGACTTCATTCCAGAGAGATGCAATGCTGTCTGCGAGGATCACTTTTTTAGTCAGCCCTGTCACAAATCGCACAGATCCCTGTTCCAGGTCTTCCGAGGTCACGCTTCTGTCCCTGATGGCATCTTTTATCTCGCTGTATCTTGT
>CACYBC010000202.1 GCA_902772615.1 uncultured Ruminococcus sp. | reverse complement strand
TGGTGCGTCCGGAGCTGCTTCCGGTCCTCACTGCCGCTGTAAAAAAGCTTACACGGATATCGCAGGAGGAGATCCGCATGAAGGACACCCTGCGTGCGGTGCTGCCACGTTTCCTGCAGTGGTGCGGGGATGATCACCTGTTTGGCGAGTGGGGAACGTCGGATGAGCTGGCGCTGAGACAGAATGCAGACGCATACGGCCTGGAACTGCCTGAGGATCTGTTGTTCCGCGACCTTCAGGAGAAGTTCGACAGGGATTATCTGTATGAGGAGCAGAGATGCTCTCTGAGCATGGCTGTGGAGATCATGGGAGTCAGGATAAAGGGAGCCCACGATGCGCTTTATGACTGCGTGAACACGGCTCTGATATTCGAGAAATGGATGCCGGACACACTGGACATACTCAACCCGGCAACGGAGGAGGAAGACCTGGTATGACTCAGAAGCCCGAGATAAAGAAAGAGAATGTGGAGACCCTCCTGGAGACCAGATTCGTCAAGCTGTATGATCTGCAGTACGCTCCCGGAAAGCACTACTATGATGCGACGAGAAGGGAGAAGGACGAACTGGTGGCGGTCAAGAACGACGAAGAGTTCAGGAACATGGCACCGGATGCGGCGACCTGCATCCTGATCGTCATCTCGGAGTCAGGTGAGCCCAGGCTCTATCTGCAGTATGAATACCGCTATCCTGCGGGGCAGTTCCTGCTGAGTCCTCCTGCGGGCCTTATCGACAGCGCCGACAAAGGCAGGGATGACGCGGTGGAGATCACGGCAGTCAGGGAGATATTTGAGGAGACGGGGATCAGAGTCGGCAGTGATGACAGGCTGTTCACTGTAAATCCCCTCGTATTCAGTTCGCCGGGGCTCACAGATGAGTGCAATGCGCTGGTGTGCGCCGTAGTGGCTGAGAACGCACAGAGCGGTTTCAGCCAGAAAGGAGCGGAGGGATCCGAGGTGTTCGACGGATTCGTCCTGCTGACAAGAGATGAGGCGGCCAGGATACTGAAAGAGGGAAGAGACGACTCGGGGAATTTCTACTCCGTATATACCTGGGCGGCCCTCATATATTTCGTTTCGGGGCTGTGGGAGCAATGAACATCAACGGCGGGGCGGAACTCACTTCGGGCCTGTCGGATGTGCCGGTGTTTATTGCGAGTCTGGCAATGCTGTATGCGGCCAGCCGCTGCAGGCGGACCGGCCGCACCGGCAGAGACTGGTTCAACAGCTGCGTGATCGTGCCGCCGGCTGTGTTTATGGGTGCGTGCAACCATATATTCAGGATAGAGGAGAGGTATCTCAGGGTGCTGTGGCCTCTGACATACCTGCTCATGACATTCATAGCGGGACTGTTCTGGATACTGATCCTGCAGATCTTCAGACCTCATGGGGCAGAACATAAGATCCGCACGACGATACTATGTGCAGCTGCGGCGGTGAGCGCGGTGAACGGAGCCCAGAGGTTCTTCCTCGGGTACGACATGACGCCGATGTTCACTGTGTTTGCGCTGCCGGCAGTCGTCCACTGCATCTGGACGGTCATAAGAAACAGGGGCAGTGTCAGCAGTGATGTCATGAAAAGGTCGGCGGCGGGAGTTGCTTTGCTGCTGCTCTCGGTCATCGTGGAAGCGGCGATGAGAAGACCTTTGATGCTGTTCGGGATCGAATTCGGAGGAGCTTTCTTCAGCCATATGCTCATCATCGCAGCCATGCTGATGCTCACGGACGTGATACGTCTGACTTCGGAAGGAAACGCGAATGGATAGACGCAGAAGATCATTTGCCGTCCTGGTGCTGTTTCTGTGCGCGGCCGTGATAATAGTCGGCTATGCTGCCGGTCTCTTGATCCGTTTCTTCAGGGAACGCGGGGAGGTACTGCCGGAGGATGCCTCAGGTATGGAGATCACCTTCCTCGACGTGGGAGAGGGGGACGCTATTCTGGTGACTGCAGACGGCGAGTCGATGCTGGTGGACGGAGGTGTTCCGGAGTGTTCCGATCTCATCTACGCGGTACTGAGAGACAGAGGGCTGGATCATCTGAGATACATCGTTTGCACACACCCGCATGCCGATCACGTCGGCGGGCTGTCCGGAGCTCTGAGATTTGCATCTGTGGATGAGGCATTCTGCTGCACGTCGGAGTATGATTCCAGATCATTCGGGAGCTTCCTTGCAGCACTTAAGAAGCAGGGGGTCGAACTTCAGATACCTGAAGCCGGACGGGAACTTAAGCTAGGCGCCGCGACGATCACGGTGATCGGCCCGCTTTCACATTATGAGGACCTGAATGACGAATCGCTGGTGCTGCGCATCGATTACGGCGGCACGTCTGTGCTGCTCACCGGAGACGCAGGGTATCAGGCGGAAACGGATATGATGGATTCGGATTTTCCGCTCAGGGCTGATATCCTCAAGGTGGGGCATCACGGAAGCGGATCATCGAGCTACTACTATTTCCTTGATGCTGTGGAACCGCAGTTCGCGGTGATATCAGTCGGAAAGGACAATGAGAACGGGCATCCCTCAGAGAATGTCCTGGAAAAGCTGGAGAAGCTTGGCGCGCAGGTGTTCCGTACGGACACGGACGGAGACATAACGTTTATAAGCGACGGCAGGAGATTTATAAAGAAAGACAACTGAAAGCAAAAGGAGAAAACAGGGAGGAAAGGAATGCAGTTTCAGAACATAAAAGGCACGGGACTCAAGGTCTCGAGATTCTGCCTCGGCACCATGATGTTCGGAGGCCAGACTTCAAAAGAGGAGTCCGTCAGGATCATCGATTACGCGCTGGACAACAGCGTAAACTTCTTTGATACAGCTGATACATATACCGGCGGACAGAGCGAAGCCATCCTGGGAGAGGCCCTGCAGGCGAAGCGCGACTACGCAGTCATCGCCACTAAGGTGCACAATCCGAAAGGACCTCTCGCGAACCAGTCCGGACTCGGCAGGAAACACATAATCCAGAACGTGGAGGAGAGCCTCAGGAAGCTGCGCACCGACTATATCGACATACTGTACCTGCATCATCCCGACAATGAGACTCCGATAGAGGAGACCATAGAGACGATGACGCAGCTGGTCAGAAGCGGCAAGATCCGTTACTACGGCGTCAGCAATTACAGCGCCTGGCAGTGCTGTTCCTTCGTGCACAAGGCGAGGGAGATGAACTGCATCGCTCCCGTCATTACCGAGAGCGTGTACAACATGCTCACCAGGGGACTGGAGGATGAGATGCTGCCGTTCCTGAGGGAGTACAACATGGGACTCGCCGTTTACAATCCGATAGCCGCTGGCCTGCTGTCGGGGAAACACAGCAGGAGCGGTCCCGCTGCCGAGTCAAGGCTCGCCACGAATGCCGGTTACAACGGGAGATACTGGAAAGAGGGGAACCTCGATGCCGTGGAGGAATTGACCTCCATCGCTGCTGAGGCCGGAATGAGCCTGCTGGAGCTGGCGCTGAACTGGCTGATATCCAGAAAAGAGGTCGACAGCCTCATCGTCGGAGCAAGCAGGTTCGAACATGTCGTGCAGAACATCAGCATAGTTTCCGAACCGAAGGAGATACCCGCCGAACTGCTCGCCAGGTGCGACGATGTGTGGAACGGAATAAGAGGTTCCTACTTCAATTACCATTGATATCGTTATACCGGCTGTATAATCCGGGAAGGTGCACTGTTGAGGGCACCTTCTCTTTGTGTTAAAATCAATAAGTTGACTAAACAGAAGAAAGAGAAACAATAAATGAGTAAGAACGATCAGCCCATGCAGGAACAGACCAAACTCTGGAACAAGTCCTATATCATGATCCTGGTGCTGAGCACCTTTATCCATTCGGCGTCATACATGGTCACGCCGTTCATTACCAAGTTTGCGCTCAGTCTGGGAGCTCCGCTCACGATAGCCACGACCATAGCCTCCCTGCTGTCGGCCTCCGCGCTCATTCTGCGTCCGTTCGCGGGAAGGACTGCAGACAGATTCAACAGGAAGACGATAATACTCATCGCCAATACGGTCACGATGATCTGCATACTCTGTCTTGCAAGGGTGAAAACCGTAAATGCCCTTGTCGTCGTAAGACTGATCCACGGGATCGCTTTCTCCTTTACCGGAGTCGCGATGATGGCCTTCAACACCATGTTCATCCCTAAGGACCGCCTTGGAGAGGGGATGGGGTGGATGGCTCTCAGCACCATCGTCTCGCAGTCTGTGGGACCGAACCTTGGAATGTGGATAGTAGAGCATTTCGACTATTCCATGACCTTTTTTGCTGCAGCCGGAATCACACTGATCGGCATAATCATATTCTGCTTCATACCCTACAACAGACCGCAGAGAGTGGAGAAAGGTAAGTTTGACATCAATGACTTCATCTCTATCAGGCTCATACCGTACGCGCTGCTCCTGTGCCTGTTCAGCAGCGGAAACGGGCTCATCACATCGATGCTCGTGGTCTATGGCGAACACAAAGGAATAGAAAATGTGAGCATGTTCTTTACAGCGTATTCCATAGTGATGTTCCTGGTCCGGCCCTTCTCAGGAAAACTGGTCGACAGGAAGGGACTGCGCATAGTCCTGTATCCGTCGCTCCTGATAGCAGCCGTCGGTTTCCTGGTGCTGGGCAATGCCACTAACCTTGTCATGGTCATCATTGCGGGCATTCTAAAGGCTATCGGACAGGGATCCGGATCGCCTGCGATCCAGTCAACATCCCTGAAGATGATCGGAAGAGAGAAAGCCGGAGTGGTGAGCAGCACCTGTTATATAGGAGCTGATGTAGGAAATGCCGTAGCGCCTATTCTGGGAGGTTATGTTGCGGAGCATTACGGTTACGAGATCATGTTCAACGGCTACGCAGTCATCCTGTTCGTCGTCGGTACCATCGTCTTTACACTGAAATGGAAACATGACTACAAGAAGTACGGTGTCATGTGCTGATACTACGGAATTAATGTATATAACCAAAATGATCCCGGTCTGTTAGTCAGACCGGGATCATTTTTTTCTGATCTCTCAGTTCAGCCGTGGACGAGACTGGATGTCATCCTGTCGAGCATTTCAGCCATGTCTTCTGCAGGAACAC
>CACYBC010000201.1 GCA_902772615.1 uncultured Ruminococcus sp. | reverse complement strand
CGTGGGTAGTTCACTCCGTGAGTTCGCCTCTCAGATCCTTTCCGATCATGTCCTTTATGACATCGACATCATCGCATGTGCTGAACAGATAGTACATCTTTGCGACCGCTGCTTCCGTGGTCATGTCTCTTCCGTTTGAGGCCCCTATCTGCCTCAGCATGCTGCCTGCTTCATAGGCGCTCATGTTCACTGTTCCCTGAGGGCACTGGGAACACACCACCGTCACGGTCCGTTCCGCGTTCTTTTCCGCTGTAATGGAAGCCAGCACGCTGTTGTCATCAGGGATATTACCGGATCCGAATGTCTCCAGGACCACCCCTCTGAGAGCTCCGGTAAACATCGGTCTGAAATGCTCGAACCGGATACCGGGGAACACTTTGAGGACCCCTATCGGTACTTCTCTCAGCTGCACGCTCCGGAAAGGCTCCTCTTCCCTTTTCCTCATTGCCGCCTCATTGTACTGGATGGATATTCCCGCCGTAGCAAGAGGCGGATAGTTGGGAGAAGTAAATGCCTGCATCCCGTCTGCGGAATACTTCATGGTCCGGTTGCCCCTCAGCAGAAGTCCTCCGAAATAAATGCAAACTTCATGCACTCTTCCCGAGCCTGCGATCATCAGCGACGTGATGAGATTGTCTCTCCCGTCGCTCCTTGTCTCGAAAAGAGGGATCTGTGAACCGGTCAATATGACCGGTTTATCCAGTCCGCAGAGCATAAAAGACATCGCTGACGCGGTATATGCCATCGTATCTGTGCCGTGAAGGACCACGAAACCGTCATAATCCTCATAGCTGTCAGCTATGATCTTCCCTATCTTGTTCCACTCATGGACCGACATCCTGCTGGAATCCAGCAGAGGCTCTGTCTCCACAAGATCCCACTGCGGTATATCCGCTGCCTTCAGGTCACTCAGTCCGTATATCGCTGAACGAAAGAACTCTCCGTTCGGTTCATACCCTCTTTCGGTCCGGGTCATCCCTATGGTTCCGCCGGTATGAATGATGAGTACTCTGCTCATGCTCTCTCCTTTTTATTCTGCACCTTCAGTTATGGGATGGGCCCATTTCCCTTTTCTGTAGTATATGGTGTAACACAGGAACGTGGTCATGTTGTGTGCGATCATGCATCCCCAGGCAGCTTCCAATCCGAAGCCCAGCAGCCTGGTGAATATATATGTCCCCAGGATCCTGACAGTCCATACAGCGATGATATTTACGGCAAATGAGAATCTGGTGTCTCCCGCGCCTTGCAGTATGCCTTCCAGGACATTCGATACCCCGAAAAACGGCTCCGAACAGGCGACCATGCGCAGGACCGTGCTGCAAAGCGCTATGACTGCCATGTCCTTGCTGAACAGTCTTACCATGGAAGGGGCAAAAATAAACAGAAGGCTTCCCGTGAACACCATCATCAGGACTTCACAAAGGATCGTCATCCTCGACACCTTGTGAAGTTTTTCTTTGTCTCCCGCGCCGATGGCATTTCCGGCAAGAGTAGCCGCCGCAGCCATCATTCCGAATCCCGGGATGTAGAATGCGGATTCGACTGTGTTCGCGATAGTATGTGCCGCCGTGGATATCTCTCCAAGGGAATTGATCATTGAAGCAAAAACCACATATCCGAGAGAGGATCCGAATCGTTGGAACATGTTCGGGACCGCGGTCTTCAGGCATGGCCCCATTATCTCCCAGTCGATGCGGACAGGCAGTCCTTTAGGGGAGATCTCTTCGTGACGGAAGATGCTGACTGTTATCGCTATTCCTCCATAGAGAAAAGACACTGCGCTCGCCGCTGCCGCCCCTATGACGCCCATCCCTGCTCCGAAGACGGTGAGATCTCTTCCGAAAATGCTCACGACTCTTGTCGGTTTGATCAGGATCATATTGAGGATCAGGTTTATGGCATTCATGGAGAGGCCGACCCTCATCGGAGTCTTTGTGTCTCCGGAAGCTCTTAAAACAGTTCCGAGGATCATGTTGGCCGTTCTGGGAAGCATGGGCAGGTAAAGGACAAAGAAATATCTGGACGCAAGGTCCCTTATGTCTTCGTCCACGTTCATCCAGACAGGTACCATCCTGCTGACGCTGAGTACTGCGACCGTAAATACCGTTCCCATGACGACCGATGTTATCAGTGCCTGCATTACTGCTCTTTTAGCCCTGTCGTAATCTCCGCGGCCTCTTGCCTGGGAGATATACGCGAGAAATCCGATGCCCAGCGCATAAACCGTGCTGTAGACCAGCCAGTTGACTGTCGATGTCGACCCGACAGCCGCCGTAGCTTTTGTCCCGAGACTTCCGACCATCGCTGTGTCGATATACTGAACGGCAGTGCTCAGTATCTCCTCCAGCATCGTCGGCCATGCAAGGGTGAAGATCGTCGGCAGATATGTGAAATCAAAATAGCCTTTCTTTATACCGGGCATAGAAATAACCTCCGGGTCTCGTCCTATATCCGGAGGTTCTGTTCATTCCTTTGTCGGAGCCTGAAGGGAACCGATCATTTCTATGGAATATGTTCAGCAGATTCTCTCCGTATTGTATATTATGCTGTTCTGTATACTAAATGTTATTATTTGAACAGTACTTTCAGCGAGTTGTAGAAATAATAAGGCGCCAGCATATCCGTGTGTCTGAACTCGGACAGCGCAAAATAAAAGTTGTTCTTCAGCGGATCTTTCCCATAGGAGAACACATCTGCCTTCGGAATATACTTCATCTGTTCCGTCATTGCTGCCACATCGTTGGGGTGTCCGTTGCTCGCAAATATAAAGAAGGGCAGTTCCGGATGCTTCCTGATAGGTTCGGTGATGTAATCCGTGACCTGCTCCGGTGTCCTCTCGGCGTTCAGCGGCAGGCCTGCGGTTGTCATGCAGCTCATCGGGGCATAATAACGGAAATACTCGAAATCATTGTGCAGGATATACCAGGTACATACAGCCCCTCTGGAATAACCGCTGAATCCCCGGTGATCCCTTGACGCCTTTTTAGCCTCATCGGATGCATCGGCGAGCCAAGTATTGTATCTCAGCTCCACCGCCGGGATGATATCTTCCACGACTTCCCTGTAGAAGTTTGGCGCTATGCCTCCACCGCCGTAGTTACCGTCTCCGGCAGGCACGTCTCCTGTGCTTTTTCTCGTCTCGATGTCTTTGGTCACATCAAAATAATATGTTGTAAAGACCATGATGCAGGGCTCGATCTCCCCTGAATCAAATATCATATCCACGGTCTTCTTTGCTTCTTCCGACGTGAAGATATCAGGGTCGCAGGTGTTTCCGTGCTGGTAATACATCACATTGTATCTCTTATCTTTGTCCTGCGGATCATAACCATAGGGAAGATACACATTGCAGTATTTCGGATGTTTTATCCCGTCCTCATACACTTCGGTGAAATAATCCACTCTTTCAAAATGACCGGGTCTTTCCGGTTCACTCGCTATATCCGGGTTATATTCAAATACCGTTTCAAAATCGATAACCTCTCCAGAGGGATGTATCACTGTCTTTCTCTCTTCAGCCATGTCTCTTCCACCTTTCGTTTTCCTTACCTAAAATGATAGCAAATTGATGCTGATGCCTCAACAGAACGCCGTTATCTTGTTTTTGCCATTTCTTTCATGTACAAGTCTCATGCAATTATGAGATACTAAAGAAAAAGGAGAATAAAGATGAAAAAAATACTGATAACGATGGCAGTGGATGATAGTTTCCGTGAACGGATGCTGGAAGTAGCCGATCCGAAAGAATATGAACTGGTATTTAAAGGCAACGCTGCAAAGGGAGAAGCCGAGATAGACGCCGATGACATCATAGGTGTAAGCGCTGTTCTCGGTCACCTACCCATGCGTCTCATGCCCTATGCCGACAAACTGGAATGGCTTCAGACGCAGTCCGCAGGTGTTGACCGCTATGCAACGATCCTTCCCGAGCAGGTGATCCTGACCAACGCCGTAGGCGGATACGGAGTCGCTGTTTCCGAACACATGACGGCTCTCACTCTTGCCGTTATGAAGAATCTTCCCGTCTATTCCGCCAGCCAGTTCAAAAACACCTGGATGCGCGGCAGCAGGCAGGCGAAGCAGGTGGAAGGTACTACAGTGCTGGTCCTTGGAATGGGAAACATCGGAAGCAATTACGCCAGACAGATGAAAGGCCTTGGCTGCCGGGTGATTGGCGTCCGCAGGGATACATCAAAACCGATGCCGGAATTCTTTGACGAGCAGTACGGCCAGGAGGATCTGGAAAAGATCCTTCCCCTCGCTGATGTCGTTGCAATGGTGATACCCGGAGGACATCAGACCGCAAAGTACATGGATGCTCACAGGCTCTCTCTCATGAAAGAAGGCGCAGTGATCGTCAATGCCGGAAGAGGTGTGTCCATAGATACCGAGGCTCTGATCGAAGCTCTGCGCTCCGGCCACCTGTCCGGTGCAGGTCTCGATGTCACCGATCCCGAGCCTCTGAATGAAGACAATGAGCTCTGGAGCATGGAGAACGTGCTTATCACGCCCCACATAGCAGGCATGCTGGAAGGCAACCGCGACAGAGTTTCTGCGATCCTGCTTGAAAATCTCAGAAGATTCTGCAACGGAGAACCTCTTTTGAACGTCGTTGACAAGCAGCTGGGATACTGATCCTTTCAGTTTTTTCAATCATAAAGAAAACTCCTTCCCCTTCCGGAGCACTCCGGTCGGGGAAGGAGTCCTTGTTTTATTATGGGGGGTCACGCCTCTTTCTTTGTCTGTCGCTTTGCCGCTGCATGACATTTATCATGCATGGGACATGCTCCGCAGCTTCCGCCGCAGGATGACACTCCTTTTTTGCGGTCATTTGCCAGCGATACAATGATCAAAGCCACTACCGCCGACAGTATCAGCAGAACGAAGATCGTGGATAATTGAGATACCAGCCAATCGATCATAATTATTACCCCCTTACAGATCTCTTCAGTTTGTCCTCTCTGTAGCTTCTTCATATTTCTTGAAGAAGAGCATGTAGATCATGAATACAAGGATCACTGCAGCGCAGATCGTGCCGATCACGTTTGCATTTCCAGTAAAGAGATTGCCGAACTGTGTTACCATCAACGCTATTGCGTATGCGAACCCGCACTGGTAAAGAACTGCGAACCAGGTCCATTTTGCATTGTTCATCTCTCTCTTGATGGCTCCGATCGCAGCGAAGCACGGTGCGCAGAGAAGATTGAATACCAGGAAGGAATAAGCGGTCACTCTGGTGAAAGCTCTGGCGAGATTCGCGTAGACGCTCAGTTCTCCGCCGCCGTACAGGATACCCATCGTGCCGACGATGTTCTCCTTTGCAACAAGACCCGTAAAGGATGCGACCGTTGCCTGCCAGTTTCCCCAGCCGAGAGGTGCAAATATCCAGGCGACTGCGTTACCTATCACGGCCAGAATGGAAGCATCTATCTCTTCCTCTTCCAGCATACGGAACGCTCCGTCAACTACACCGAAACTTGAAGTGAACCACACCAGAATAGTTGAAAGGAGTATCACCGTGCCGGCTTTCTTTATAAAGGACCATCCTCTCTCCCACATGGAGCGCAGAACGTCAGATACTCTGGGCATATGATATGCAGGGAGCTCCATGACGAAGGGAGCGGGCTCTCCGGCGAACATCTTTGTCTTTTTCAGAATGATACCGGAAACGATTATTGCTGCCATGCCAAGGAAGTAGGCGCTGACGGAGATCCATGCAGATCCCCCGAACAGTGCGCCGGCTATCATGCCTATGAAAGGCACCTTTGCTCCGCAGGGTATGAACGTCGTAGTCATGATCGTCATCCTGCGGTCTCTCTCGTTCTCTATCGTCCTCGAGGCCATGATCCCGGGAACTCCGCATCCGGTTCCCACCAGCATCGGTATAAATGATTTTCCCGAAAGTCCGAATTTTCTGAACACGCGGTCAAGCACGAACGCGATCCTGGCCATATATCCGCAGGATTCCAGGAACGCCAGAAGAAGGAACAGCACAAGCATCTGAGGCACGAAACCAAGCACTGCGCCTACTCCTGCGACGATTCCGTCAAGGATCAGCGACTTGAGCCAGTCTGCAACTCCCATCGCAT
>CACYBC010000200.1 GCA_902772615.1 uncultured Ruminococcus sp. | reverse complement strand
TTCCTCATCGTGATCGTTCTCTCTGTCTTCCGTGACCTTGCCGTCCACAACGGTGATGATCCTCGTGGCATAGAATCTCGCAAGCTCCTTCTCATGAGTTACCAGGATCACGAGTTTGTCTTCCGAAATCTTCTTGATTATCCTCATTACTTCCAGCGAGTTTCTGGAGTCGAGGTTTCCTGTAGGTTCATCAGCGATGATGATGGATGGATTCTTCACCAAAGCCCTGGCTATTCCGACCCTCTGACGTTCTCCTCCGGACAGAGTGTCGGCCGGTCTGTTCCTGAATCTGTAAAGGCCGACCTGTTCAAGGACATAGTTCACGTTCTCCGCGATCTTCTTCTTATTTCTGACGCCGAGCATCCTGAGCACGATAGCGACATTTTCAAACACGGTCAGATCGTCCAGCAGGTGATAGTTCTGGAATATATATCCGATATCTACGCTTCTTATGCTGTCGGTCCTGCCGGCGAAGAGTCCGTTCATACGCTTTCCGTTGACGATTATCTTCCCAGCGTCCGGCCTGTCCAGCCCTCCGATCATGTTGAGCAGCGTGGTCTTTCCGCTTCCGCTGTTTCCCAGGATCGCAACCAGCCCTTTATCTTCCAGATGAAGCGTCGTGTTGTCGATAGCTTTGACCTTATTGGCTTTGAACCTGTTGTATGTCTTTTTTACCTTTATCACATCTACCATGGTCACACCGCCTTTAATGTATTCATTGCGCTGCCCTTGAACAGCTGTCTCGAATATCTGAGTGCGATCCACAGGCATACAGCCAGCATCACCAGATACAGGATGATATAGTCTCTGAATGAAAGATAGGTGAGGATAGTGTCGGTAACATAATTGCTGAAATAACCTTTGTGAGCGGCGTACAGCACTCCTATCAGAGCCGCATATGCAAGATTCAGGACCGTGATAAGTTCTATCACGATCAGCGACCTGCATTCAGACGCTGTTCCTCCCAGTATCCTTACAGTTGAGAAATATGTGTTTCTGGAGCGCATTATCAGCCGTATGATGAAATATGACACAAGGAAGAGCGTGACCATGAGAGCTGCACCCATCCCTGTAGTTATCAGTCTTTCCAGTCTGGCCCAGTTTCCGCCGTAGCTTTCTGTATTACTGTTCACGTGAAGCGTTTTATATCCCATGTCCTCGAGCGCAGTCATGACGCTGTCCTTATAAGAGAAATCGCTGAGATATACGCTGCTCTGATAATATCCTTTATCGAAAAGCGCAAGATAATCATCGACGTTTACGAAAACCGCGCCTCTGTACCACTCGTCCATTCCCAAAGTCTTGTTCTTGAAATTGCGGTATGTGTAGACATCCTTTATCAGAAGCTCGGCCTCGTCACTGTAGTACAGATTTCTGATCTTTACCGTAAAAGTCTTTCCCTTTGCCCTGTAGTTCTTGTAATATCCGTTCCATTCGTCCGAGACCAGCGCCGTACCGGATTCTACCCAGTCCACGGGTATAACGGCGTTCGTCATATCCCAGTCGCTGCTCTGCAGGACATGCCCGTTGGCATTCAGCTCCGTCTTACTGAATGAATCCCCGATTGCCCCGCTGATCTGGGCAAGGAGCTCGTCAGAAACATACAGACGTCCTTTCCAGTCATCCATATCAGACAGCGCAACGCCGCAGACAGTGACGATCCTGGGCGAGGAGTTGGACTTTCCGAAAGGAAGTTCAAGAGTGAAGGATCCTTTCATCAGTCTCTCGTACGTGCCGTTCTCAGCCACGTAGTGGGTTTTGGGCAACAGCACGAACACCTCGTCCTTATTCTCTGGAAGCCTGCCAAGTTCCGGCTGACCTTCAAATTCCGAGGCTGCGACGATGTTTCCATTCACGCCCAGTTCTTCGCTCCAGATATATACCGTTCTGTCGATCAGCAGGTCTTCCTTGACTATCCTGCCGACCCCCGGAACAGCCATAATACGGCTGAAATCATCTTCCGTGATGATGCTCTTGTCCTTCTTCTGTATGACTATCCTGGCAATGTCAGCATCGTCGAAGAAATGGTTGTACCCGGACGTATCTTCCACGAAGTTGTTCTTCAGCGTTGATGAGTAGAAGATCGACACTGCAGCGGTTATGAACATGAAGATGAAGAGCAGCAGCAGGAACTTTGGCACGATATTGAACGTGTTTCTGATGCCCAGCCTGATCTTCTGCAGGAATCTCAGTCTTCCTTCATGTTCCTCTGCGGTCCGTTCATCCTTTACTTCTTCCGGCTTCCGGATCTCGGCATCTTCGATGACCTGTCCGTCATGCATGGTGATCTTTCTTGTGATATAAGGTTCTGCCTGCTCGAAGTTATGGGTCACTACTACTACCAGCCTGTCCTTCGCGACGCTGCTGAGCAGTTCCCATACGTTCTCCGCAGACTGGCTGTCGAGGTTTCCGGTCGGCTCGTCCGCAACGATCACCGGCGTATCCTTGACCAGCGCCCGTGCTATGGCGACTCTCTGTTTCTGTCCTCCTGAGAGCCTTGACGCTCTTGCATTGCGGAACTTGTACAGTCCTACCTGCCTGAGGACATCCAGTATCTTTTTGCGGTATTCCTTTCTCTTCCTTCCGTTCATCATCAGAGCCAGTTCCACGTTCTGATAGACCGTGTAGCTGTTCACGAGATTGAAGTTCTGGAATATGTTGGCGATGTATCTTTTTCTGTAGTTCTCAAATTCGGTCTCGGTATACCCGCTGGTCTCCTGTCCGAAGATATACATCTCTCCGTCTTCATAGCTGTCAAGACCGGAGATCACGTTTAGAAGCGTTGACTTTCCGCTTCCGCTCTCTCCCGTAATGGCAATGAACTCTCCCCTGTGCATCTCCAGATTTACTCTGGAGAAGCCACTGGTCACCACTCCCTTTGAGTAGTAGTATTTTGAAACATTTACCAGTTTTAGCATCAGGACCCTCCGTCCGGTTCCATTCTTGGCGTATCATTCATCCAAACGCCTTGCTCTATACGATTCTGCCACACTTTGCACTCTCAGTAAATCTGCTTCAGAGATTATTAATGCCTTCTTAACATATGACCGTCTATTGTTCCGTATCGCCCTGAATTCCAGCGAAGATTTTAGTGATTGTGGTCAAAAAAACGACACAGCACTCATGCTGTGTCGTTTCGATAATGAATCTCAGATCAAAAATGTCAGCTTCCTGAAATGGATGCCAGCTGGTCTTTCTTGATCACGTCATGGGCTCCGCCCTCGACAATGCTGGTAGCAGAGACCAGCGTGATCTTTGCGTTATCCTGCAGCTGCTTGATGGTTATGGCTCCGCA